>NZ_CAWVCU010000084.1:0-43967 GCF_963927765.1 uncultured Agathobaculum sp.
GAGCTGATGAGCAATGCGTATCCGGGCCGCGGCATCATCTTTGGCCGCACGCTGGATAACAAGCAGAACGTGGTGGCTTATTTTATCATGGGCCGTTCGGAGAACAGCCGCAACCGCGTGTTTGTGGAGACCGAGGACGGTATCTGCACGCAGGCTTACGATCCGTCCAAGATGACCGACCCGTCGCTTATTATTTACCATCCGGTGCGTCAGTGCGGCGGCAAGCTGGTTGTCACCAACGGCGACCAGACCGACACGATCTGCGAGTATTTGAAGGACGGCAAGAGCTATATCGACGCGCTGCGTACCCGTCAGTTTGAGCCTGACCCGCCGAACTACACCTCACGCATTTCGGGCGTGATCAATGAGGACGGCTCGTACAGCCTGTCGATTCTCAAGAACTTTACGTCCGACCGCACCTCCAACAAGCGCTTTTTCTATGAGTACGATAAGCCGGTACCGGGTCTGGGCCATTTTATTCACACCTATCAGTGTGACGGTGACCCGCTGCCGCCGTTCCGCGGAGAACCTAAGTGCATCCGCATTGAAAAGCCGATTAAGCAGTTTACCGAAATGCTTTGGTCGAGCATGAACGAGCAAAATAAGGTTGCGCTGTTTGTGCGCTATATTGATCTGGAAACCGGCGCATACTGGCAGGAGATCCGCAACAAGCATGAGGAGGGCAAGGACGCATGAACGAACTCGCACTCAAATACGGCTGCAACCCCAATCAGAAGCCCGCACGCATTTTCATGACCGAGGGTGAACTGCCGATCGAGGTTTTGAACGGCAAACCGGGTTATATCAACTTCTGTGATGCGTTCAATTCGTGGCAGTTGGTTAAGGCACTCAAGAAGGCGACTGGTATGCCGGCGGCTGCATCTTTTAAGCATGTGTCGCCCGCAGGTGCGGCACTTGGTAAGCCGCTGACCGAAGTCGAAAAGCAGATGTACTTCGTGGAAGCCGATCACGAGTTGTCTTCCATCGCGTGCGCTTATATCCGCGCGCGTGGCGCGGATCGTCTGTGCTCTTACGGCGACTGGGCAGCGCTCTCCGACGTATGCGATGCGGATACCGCAGCTTATCTTGCGCACGAGGTGTCCGACGGCATCATCGCGCCTGGCTACACGGATGAGGCACTCGAAATCCTCAAAACCAAGCGCAAGGGTGGTTATAACGTCGTCAAGATCGACCCGGATTATGAGCCGAAGCCGATCGAACAGCGCGATATTTTCGGCATCCGCTTTGAGCAGGGCTACAACGACTATGAGATCAATGAGAGCCTGCTGAACAACATTGTGACAGAAAACAAGGAGCTGCCCGAGAGCGCAAAGCATGACATGATTCTGTCGCTCATCACGCTCAAGTATACGCAGTCCAACTCGGTCTGCTATGTCAAGGACGGCATGACCATCGGCGTGGGCGCGGGTCAGCAGAGCCGCATCCACTGCACGCGTCTTGCTGGTAATAAGGCGAACAACTGGTTCCTGCGGCAGCATCCCAAGGTGCTCGGTTTGCAGTTTGTGGACGGCATCCGCCGTCCCGACCGCGACAACGCGATCGACGTGTATATCTCGGACGAGTACGAGGACGTGCTGGCGGACGGCGTTTGGCAGAACACCTTCAAGGTCAAGCCGGAAGTGCTGACCGCCGAGGAAAAGAAGGCATGGATTGCAAAGAATACGGGCGTAACGGTTGGCTCGGACGCGTTCTTCCCGTTTGGCGACAATGTTGAGCGTGCGCGAAAGTCGGGCGTGCAGTATATCGTGCAGCCGGGCGGCTCGATCCGTGATGACAACGTCATTGACACAGCCAACAAGTACGGCATTGTTATGGCGTTTACCGGTATGCGCCTGTTCCACCATTGATGCGGCAAAACGCCGCATCGGCGGCGAATTGGGTGCTGATCGCGTTCGTGGTGCAAGTTGCCGCAGCGTTCAGCCCGACCCTGCTCGGTGAGACTGCTGAGCTGGTGCTGTTGGCGGCCAGCTATCTGATGAACGGCTGGGCTGCATGGCGGCTTCGCTGTCCTGTCGCGCTGGGCGCGGCGCTCGTCGGCTGTGCGCTGGCGTTGCTGCTGCCGAATGGCACCAATCCTGCTTGGATTGGCAATATGCTGGTCAATCTGTTGTTTTTGCTGATTTACTTGCCTATGCAGCGCGGTTTTGACCAAAAGTTTCGCGCTCTGGATGCGTCTGAGCAGACACTGCGCATCGGACGGACGTGGTCGTTGTTCACGCTGGTTCAGCGAGGAGCTTCCATGATGGGCTTTTTGCCGTTGTTTGTCGGCCAGGCGGAACTGTCAGCCGCACAAGGCGCATACACGACGCTGTTTACCGTACAGGTTGTGATGGAGATGGTTGCGCTGCTGGCGGCAATCGTGTCTTATATTTGGATGGTGCGTTATCTGTGGCGTGCCAGAACGCTGCTGAAAGAGCAGGTGGAGGAATGAAACTGATCCGCGGCTATTATGCCTATCTGGCGATTGCGGGCGGTCTGCTGCTTGGATTGGCGCTACAGGACAATTGGATGCTTCAAATCATGGGCTATGCGCTCATTTCTGCGGGCGCGCTGTCTTTGCAGCAGGTGTCGCGCTGGTTTTTGCGCGCGAGCATTGCGGCGGATGTGTGCATCGGTTTTGAAGTGGTCTGTGGGCCAGCAGTGCTGCCGCCGGGACTGTTGCGCATGGTGCTAGAATATGCGTCGCTCGTGCCGCTGCTGCTGACAGGCTGCATGCTGCTGATGGCGTATCAGGCACAGATGCGTGCGGCAGAACGTGGCACTATCATCGAATGGGTGATTTTTGCTGTATGGAGCGCAGGCTTTATCCTGACGCTGCTCATGGCGCCCGGCTGGCTGAACGATATGGCGCTGTCGCTGACCGTTACGGCGGTCAATACGTTGACGGTGCTTGGGTACATTGCGCTGCTGGTGGATACATTCCGCGCGCAGAAAGAATACATCCGTACGGAGGGAGAAAAACCATGAAAGTAATGGTGATCGGCGGCGGCGGGCGAGAGCACGCCATCGTGCACACATTGAAGAAAAGCCCTAAGGTTGACCATATCTGGTGCGCGCCGGGCAACGGCGGCATCGCGCAGGAAGCGGAGTGCGTTGACATCAAGGCGACCGATATTGACGGCGTGGTGGCCTTTGCGAAAGAGCATCAGCCCGACCTTGTGATGGTCGCGCCGGACGATCCGCTGGCGCTTGGCATGGTGGATGCGCTGGAAGAAGCGGGTATCCGTGCGTTTGGCCCGCGCAAAAACGCGGCCGTGATCGAAGGCTCCAAGTCCTTTGCTAAAGAGCTGATGAAAAAGTATGGCATCCCGACCGCGGGCTATGCCGTTTTCGAGGATTCTGCGGCGGCAATTGCCTATATCAAGGAGCAGGGGGCGCCGATCGTTGTCAAGGCGGACGGCTTGGCACTCGGCAAGGGCGTCACGGTCGCCATGACCGAGGAAGACGCCATCGCGGCGGTTAAAGACGCGATCGACGGCGGTGCGTTCGGCGGCGCGGGTGCGCGCGTCGTCATTGAGGAATACCTGACCGGGCCGGAGGTGTCCGTGCTGGCGTTTGTCGATGGCAAGAACCTCAAAACCATGCCGTCGGCACAAGATCATAAACGTGCCTATGACCACGATGAAGGCCCGAACACGGGCGGTATGGGCGCATTCTCGCCTTCGTGGTTCTATACTGACGAGATTGCACAGACCTGCATGGAGACCATTTTTAAGCCCACTGTGGCTGCTATGACGCAGGAGGGACGTCCGTTCAAAGGCGTGCTGTACTTCGGTTTGATGCTGACGCCCAAGGGACCCAAGGTGATCGAGTATAACGCGCGCTTCGGTGATCCGGAGACGCAGGCGGTACTGTCTCGTCTGGAAACCGACCTGTTTGATATTTTCAATGCGGTTATTGACGAGAAGCTGGACGAAATTGACATCCAGTGGGCGGATAATGCAGCCTGCTGCGTGTGCATGGCGTCGGGCGGTTACCCGAAAGCTTATGAAAAGGGCAAGGTCATCACCGGGTTGGACGATGTGACCGATTCGTTTGTGTTCCATGCGGGCACGGTTGTCAAGGATGGCGCGTTCGTCACGAGCGGCGGCCGTGTGCTTGGCGTGACCGCGACTGCCGCCACGCTCGATGAAGCAATTGCGAAAGCATATGCGGATGTCAAGAAGATTCATTTTGACAAAGCACATTACCGTACAGATATTGGAGTGAAAAAGGGATGAAGATCGAACAACAAGAGCAGATCCTCGGCTGCATGGCAGAGGTGCTGAACCAGAATGGGTTTCGCGCTGAGGTGATGCGCAAGGAGGGGGCGCCCACGCTGTTACGCTGCGAAGCGATGCGGCAGGGCAAGGTTGCCAAGGATGTGGTGATTGAGGCGTGCTTTATTCCGCTTCAGCTGCCGAGCGAGGACAGCGGCTTGCTGCAATTTTTCGTCACCCTGTTTCAGGGTGCACCGGATACCAATGCAAACCAGCTGCGCCGTGCATGCGCATATTGCAACGACTTCTGTGCGCTCGGTGCGTTCGGTTTTTACGAGCAGGCAGGGCAGATTTATCTCAAGCATAACACGCTGCTCGATGGCTCGCTGGAGCTTGAGAAGATCATCCCCTTTGTGGCCGATAATATCTCGGTGCTGCTGGCAGCGGTGGGTCGGTTTATCGATGGACTGGCGCAGATCGCTTATGCGGGCATGACGCTGGATGCTGTCATCGATCAAGAGCTGTTCCCGAAAATTGGATAACGCCTTTGTTTGTAAGGTAGGCTTTGCAAACGAGACATAACAAAAACAGGCCGCTTGTGCGGCCTGTTTTCTGTTTTATGCGCACTCTATGGAAAATTTATTCTTCGCTGATTTTGAGCAGAATAGAGCTGAATTTGACGAGTTTGACTGATAATTTGTCTAAATTTCCATTAAATGAATGGGTGGTCTCTTTTGCGGTACCACCGAAGCGCTCCCAGTCGGTGTGCAGCAGCACGGAGCAGTCAGACGAGGGGAGCGGGAAATCGTATGGCTCGTCCGAGAAGTTGCAGACGGCGATCAGCCGCTCGTTTGCACTGCGTCTCTCCCATGCAAATACGCAGGGCGCGTCTGGATCGACCGGCAGCCATCGGAAGCTGTCCGGGGCATAGTCTGCATGCAGGGCAGGGTGTTCGCAGTATGCTTTGCTGAGCGCACGGAAGAACGTGTGGAATGGGCCGTCAGCATAAGACCAGTCCAGTTCGGCGGCTTCGCTCCATTCGACGCGCAAGCCAAGTTCGTTGCCCATGAAGTTCAGCTTTTTACCGGGATGTGCAAACATGTAGAGGTAGAACGCCCGCGCTTGCGCATATTTATCGGTCAGGTCTGCACCCCACATCTTCTGGACAATGGCGGCTTTGCCGTGCACGACTTCATCATGTGAAAGCGGCAAAAGATACTGTTCATTCGGAAAATATTCCATCGAAAACAGCAGTTGACCGCGCCGCTCGGCGCGTTCGTCTGGCGGAGTTTGCATATAGGTGAGTGTGTCGTGCATCCAGCCCAGATCCCACTTATAGTCAAAGCCCAGCCCACCCTCGGATACGGGACGGGTCACGCCCGGGAACGCGGTCGAGTCCTCTGCAATCAGTAGGGCGGAGGGATGGCGCGCTTTCAGGCCGGCGTTCATATTTTTCAGGAAATCCAGCGTGTCGCCGTTTACACCGCGTGCAGGATCACCCTGCCAGTAAATCAAGCGGCTGACCGCGTCCATACGCAGACCGTCGAAGTGGAACTGCTCCAGCCAATAGTCGGCGGCAGATTGCAAAAAGCAGCGCACTTCGCGGCGCGAGTGGATGAAATTGCAACTGCCCCATTCACTTTCGCCTACATCCGGGTGAGGATATTCATAGAGCGGCGTACCGTCAAACAAGGCAAGACCATAGCTGTCAATTGCAAAGTGGACAGGCACAAAATCCATGATTGTGCCGATGCCTGCATGATGCAGTCGGTCAATGAGCATTTTCAGCTGGGCGGGCGTGCCGTAGCGCGAGGTGGGCGCAAAAAAACCGGTATTTTGATAGCCCCACGAGCCGTCAAACGGGTGCTCAGACAGCGGCAAAAACTCGACATGGGTAAAACCGTTGTCCAGCAGGTAGGGGATCAGCAGATCGGCAATCTCGTCATAGCGGTACCAGCCGTTTTCGTCCGTGGGATTGCGTTTCCACGAGCCAAGATGCAGTTCATAGATGTTCAGCGGCGCGTCAGGCACAGCCGTGCGCGCGGACATCCACTCTGTGTCGGTGAACGAATATTCGTTAGGGTCGGTGATGACAGAGCAGCAGCCCGGACGCAGTTCCATCGCGAAGCCGTAAGGGTCGCAGTGTTCGATAACCGTGCCGCTGTGGGTGTAGATCCGGTATTTGTAGAACTGTCCTGGCTGCGCATTCGGTACGGAAACCGACCAGAAACCGGTTCGACCGTCCTGTGTCAGATCGTCCTCTTTCCAGTCGTTAAATGCACCAGTAACGGTTATTCTCGTAGAATTTGGTGCAAAAACACGAAAAATGACCGAGTGATCGTTAATGTGTGCGCCAAACCAGCGCCAAGCGTCAAACACTTGACCGGAAAAAAATAACTGCTTGTCCATCAAGGCTTCCCTCCTCATACCGTTTGGAGTATAGTAACAGTATAGGGGAGGACCTTGCAAAACACAACCGCCAAAGTAGGGGAGATTTGTTCAATATTTTCTGAACCGAATGCGGCTGGGCAGGCTCTTATATTCGGAAGCCTTCCAAACAGGCGGCAAAAAATTTTTGAACCAAATTGCCGTTTCGATGCTCTTATAGACAGGTGCACCAAAAACGCAAAGGAGCAAAGCTATGACTGATGAAGAACTCGTCCGCCGGATGCAGCAAGGCGATATGCAGGCGTTCGACGAGCTGTATGCGCGATATAAGAATGACGCTTATCGCGTGGCTTGCCTGATCACCGGCAGCCGTGCGGACGGCGAAGATTTGACGCAGGAGGCGTTTGTAACCTGCGTGCAGTCGATCGGGGCGCTGCGGGACGGAGCCAAGTTCCGACCGTGGCTGCTCCGGACGCTGACGCGCGCCGCATGGAAATATTGCCGGAAGTCCAGACGCGAAACACCGGTTTCCAAGTTTTTTGAGACCGGTGAGGGCGAGAGCGCGCTGTCCGCGGTGCTGCGGACAGACGAGCAGCGGCGGCTGTATCAAGCCATGTATGCGCTGGACGAAAAGCGCCGCACCGTGCTGGTGCTGTACTACTTCGACAACCGCCCGGTCAAAGAGATTGCGCGCACACTCGGCGTAACCGAAGGGACGGTCAAATCCCGCCTGTTTTCCGCCCGCCGCCATCTGCGGCAGGCGCTGACCGAAAAAGAGGGAAAGCCAGAGGAGGCTGTGACACATGGATGAAATGAAAATGGAACGCGAGATGCAGACGATGCTGCACCAGTGTGCAGAAGGGCTAGAGGCTCCGGACAAACTCAAAGCCCGTATTGACTTTGCGCTGAAAAACAGCGTGAAACCGAGTAAGGTACGCCGCCCGTTTACCAAACGTCTGGCAGCGGTCGCGTTGGTGGCAGCGGTGGCTGTTACCGGCGCAGTAGCTGGCAGTGGAGTAACGGGATGGTATTCCAACACTTGGCTAGATCAGAATTGGAAGGACTTTTCGCAGACGGCGGAATATGTGCAGGAGCATGTTCCGGGTGCAAAATATGTGGAGTCTTTCTCGAACGGCTATACGTTTGACAAGGGCTATGAAAACACGGTGGATAAGCGAGATGACAGTGGCAATACACTGGGCAGCTTTACCGAGGTAATGTTGAACTATGAAAAAAACGGAGCGAAAGTGACACTGGGAGCGGAGCCCGTACAGGAAGAGGGACAGTATACTTCGCCGTATGACACAGTGCGCACGGTGGGCGACATAGAGGTACACTACCGGGCCATGAAGAATATCACCTTGCCGCCGGATGGCAGCATCCAGCCAACAGAAGAGGAGCAGGCAGCATTTGAGCGCGGCGAAATCAATATTGCGTATGGCTCGTCTGCGCGCGAGGAGCATACGTTCTACAGCGTGTCATGGATCGAGAATGGCATTTCCTATTCGATCTATACGATGGATCCGTGCGGTTTGACAGAGGATGATTTCTTCCAAATGGCACAGGAGATTATCGAGTCTTAAACGGAGAAAAAAGACGGATATAGTTTAAAAACAGAACAAAAAGCAGAAAAGCGTCCAACTGGACGCTTTTTCGCTTTTTCAGTATCGATCGCAGTAGCCCTCGCCGCCATTCGCCAGCGACTTGAGCGCTTGCTCGGTGCGGGTGTCTGGATCGTCCGAGGCGCAAATCGCATCGGTCAGCGTTTCGCGAGACTCTTGCGGCAGTGTGAAGAACCGCTCCATCGCGCGCGTATCGTGCCCCATGGCATTGAGAAAAGAAAAAGGCACATCGGCGGATACTTGCTTGCGCTTGTCCTCTCTCATCTTGACCGCTCCTTTCCGATTGCAGTATGTGCCGCATGCGTGATATAATACAGATATATATCGTAAAAGGAGCGCCACAAAATGGAGCTTATCAAAAATAAAATTTATCGCTGTCAAATCGTGGATTACACTGCGGACGGGACTGGACTTGCCAAAATTGACGGCCGCGCAGTGTTTGTGCCGCGCACGGCGGTAGGAGACCAGTGCGACGTGCGCATTGTGAAAGTGACCAAAAACGTCGCGTACGGACGGCTGGAAAGGCTGATCGTGCCGTCAGGTGCGCGGATTGAGCCAGCCTGCCCGGTTGCGGATAAGTGCGGCGGTTGCTGCTATCAGCATATCACCTATGAGGAGGAGCTGCGCGCCAAAGAGAAAAAGGTGCGCGATGCGCTCACTCGCATCGGTGCGCAGGACGGCGCGTTGCTGGCGGGCATCACAGGTGCGCCCACGACGGAGCATTACCGCAATAAGGCGCAGTATCCCGTTGGTCGGGATACGGACGGCAATATTGTCACCGGATTTTACCGGCCGCGCAGCCATGATATTGTGCCGGTTGACCGGTGTTTGATCCAGTCTGAGACAGCTGACCGCATTGCCACTGCGGTGCGGCAGTGGATGCAGGAATTTGACGTGCCGCCGTATGATTATATGGCCAAACGCGGTGCTGTTCGGCATATTTACGTCCGTGTGGGCGAGAAGAGCGGTGAAAGCCAGCTGACATTGATTGCTGCGACGCGCAAAATGCCCGCGCTGGATGAATTGGTGCACCGCTTGCGAGAGGTTGAGACGTCATTGACTGGTATTTTGATCAACCATAATCAGCGAGGCGATAATGTGATCCTTGGCGACCGCACGGACGTGCTGTGGGGTGAGCCGATGCTGGAGGATCGGCTGTGCGGGCATTCTTTTCTGCTCTCGCCCGAAGCATTTTATCAGGTCAACCATGCACAGGCGGAGCGACTGTATGCCTGTGCGGTAGAGTTTGCTGGGCTGACGGGTGAAGAAACCGTTATTGATTTGTACTGCGGTGCAGGAACGATTACGCTGACACTCGCGGAGCGGGCAAAGACGGTGATCGGTGTGGAAATCGTGCCCGAGGCGGTGGAAAATGCACGGCAGAACGCGACGCGCAACGGTATGGATAATGTGGAATTTCTGTGTGCGGATGCAGGACAGGCAGCACGGGAGTTTGCCGCACGCGGCGTTTCGCCGGATGTGCTGGTGGTCGATCCGCCACGCAAGGGTTTGGACGAGCAGACGCGTGACGCGATTTTGAAGATGAAGCCACCGCGTGTGGTTTATGTGTCGTGCGATCCAGCTACTCTTGCGCGTGACGTGCGTGAGCTGACCGGTGCAGGGTATCAGCTGATGCGTGCGCAGGCATTTGATCTGTTTCCGAGAACGGGACATGTGGAGACGGTTGCCTTACTTTGTACGTGAGAAATCGACCCCGAAAAATATGGGCGTGTTTTGCAGAGACGATAAAATCTAACCAATTTTGAGAAAAAACCGCAGATTTACAAAATAATACATATATTTTTTAATTAGTATATAAAAATCTGTTTTTTTGTGCTATACTGATAAAAAGAAGTCTTGATCTGGGAGAAAAACCTAGTCTGCCAAATCAGAGGATATCTTTTGATCCTTGTTCCATTCGCTTTGGAGGCATGCACACATCAACGCAACCATTCCAAACAGATAGGCAGATGAGGTTATGGGTGAAAAAAAGATTCGTGCACGGCTGCGTAGGCTGATTATTCTTTTTCTAATAATGTGTATTGCTATTTATGGAGTATTGCGCTATATATCCCATGAAGTGGGTGAGTTGTATTTGACTTCCATCCATGATAGATTGGAAGAGCAGGCCATTCAGTATGAAAATTCTTTTTATTTCAAGCTGGATGCAGACATGTTGACTTTGCGTGCTATGGCTGGAATGCTGCAGGATCACCCGGAGCAGGATGCCCAGACATTGCTGATGGGGTTACAGGAGGCAAATAATGCCTCACAGTTTGTGTGCTTGGGGTATTTCCAAGAGGATGGCAGCGGATTCCGTATTTCTCCAGAGGCGGAGGGCGTTGTATCGGTTTCTTTGCCTAAGCTTCCGCAGGAATTGCAGGATGTGGTGGCGCTGGCTTGGTCCGGCGCCAGTTCTTATTCGCAGGCATTTTATGATACCCATTTGCGCAGCAAAGTGCTGGCAAGCGCAACGCCGGTCTATGCGGACGGGGAGATTTGCGGGGTGCTTGTCTCGACGGTGGAAGGCGATGTATATGCGGAAGTTCTATCTTCCATTAAGGCGATCAGTCCATCGGGCACTGCTGCGATCATTTACGAAAATGGCAACGTAGTGGCTTCCACCAGAACCTATCGGACAAACGGATTCTATAATCTGTTTGATTCGCCTTATATCACTGAGGATATCAAAGGCCAGTATGAAGCGGCCTTATTAGGCTCGAATACGAGCTTTTTCCAGTTTGATTATGATGGAGTTGAGTACTACAGTTGTGTTCTGCCCATGGACACTTTCTTGGGGGCGAGTATTGTCATTACCGATACGGACCACGGGGGCAGCAACTCCGTCAGTGATATTGCCCGACTCGCTTACACAGTCGTGTTCTTGTTTGCGCTGGTTTCTGTATGCTTTATGTTGGCAGCTCTGTGGCTGCTCCAGAAATACCGCAGCAGCTTGTCCAATATTGCTTATCATGACAGGCTGACAGGCGCTTATAACAAAAACAAGTTTCTTCAGCTGCTAGGAGAGAAGCTGGACCAAACGGAGCCGTGCACTGTGGTGGCGATCAACATTCGGAAATTTAAATTCCGCAATGAATTGTTTGGCACTTCGGATTCGGATGTGCTGTTGCAGCATATGTGCGCGATTCTGCAGGGCGAAATTCACGATGGCGAGTTTTTGTGCCGCGATACGGCAGACCGATTTCTTTTGTGCCTGCAAGAGCTGGAGGAGAAAGCGGTGGAGTGCCGCCTGCAGCCTCTGTTTGCCCGGATGAGCCAGATGGCAGACACCATGCACCCCAATTACCCGCTGTACCTTTACTGCGGATGTGCTTCCAGTGAAGACTGTACTGGAGATGACCCGCAGGAAGAACTGATGAGCCATGTTATGATGGCGTTAGCGGAAGCCAAACAGGGACAGCGCACCACGATTTCGTTTTATGATGCTCAGCTTCATAAGCAGGAAAAATTACAAACTTACATCGAAAATCATATGGAGCAGGCGCTGGAGGACGGTGCGTTCAAACTGTTCTTGCAGCCTAAAATTTGTTTGAAAGACGGGACGTTGGGGGGCGCTGAGGCGCTGGTGCGCTGGATCACCAATGGCATCCAGACCTTTTTCCCCGATCAGTTCATTCCGCTTTTTGAACACAACGGTTTCTGTATTCAACTGGATTATTATATGGTAGAGCAGGCTTGCAGACAAATCAGGACTTGGCTGGATGAAGGTTTGCCGTTGGTTCCGATTTCAGTCAACCAGACCAGGCTATTGTTCCATCAGGTCGGGTATCCCCAGCGGTTACGGGAAATCGCAGCAAAGTACGAGGTTTCTCCTAGCTGGATTACACTGGAAATCCTAGAGGGATTGACACTGGAGGATGTGGAGTTGGTCAAGCAATCCATGGCGGAGCTGCATAGCTATGGCTTCCGTATTTCTATGGATGACTTTGGAACCGGATATTCTTCCCTGAATACGCTCGGCTCGCTCCATATTGACGAGCTCAAGCTGGATCGCTCCTTTATGGTGCAGGCAAAGCAGAATAAAGAAGGGAATCACAGAAAGATTCTGGCCGCAATCATTACCATGTCGAAAAACATGGATATGGATATTGTGGCAGAAGGCGTCGAAACAGCAGATAGTGAGCAGATGCTCAAAGAACTTTCTTGTGATTTTGGACAAGGTTACTATTACAGTAAGCCTATCCCAGCCGCAGAGTTTCGGCAGATATATTTGAGCAAACAGAGCACTTAACTCGAACAGAAAAAGATAACCGGTCGGTAGCAAACGCTGCCGGCCGGTTGTGTTTATGTGAACATGTGGTAGGTTATGCTTCCGGTAAGCAATTAACACTGGATACCTCGTGATCTTCGAGGAGATACTTCATGCCTCGCATAATTGCGTCGTGCGAGGCGCGCAAGACTACGTCATAGCAGGCGCTGCCATCGTCTTGACGGGTAACGGTGCTTTGCAGAAGCTGGATTTTGTGTTCGGCAATAAAGTCGGCAAAGCGGGTTGGAAATTCACCGCTGCCGGTAACGATAAATTGCAGATGGCTGGTTTGACTGGGTTCAGCGTTGATGACGATATGGTGCATGCAGATTTGCAGCACTGCCACAACGATTGTGGTGAAAATACCCACAACAAACATACCGGAGCCGATGGCTAGGCCGATTCCAGCGGTGGCCCAGATACCGGCAGCGGTCGTCAAGCCTTTGATGGTGTTGCCGTGCTTGAAAATGACGCCTGCGCCAAGAAAGCTGATGCCGCTGACAACCTGTGCGGCAACGCGGGCGGGATCGGCGCCGCGTGTGCCGTTGAACACCTCACCAGTGGCGCTGGTTAGGTCAGCAAAGCCGTATTTGGAGACAATCATCAGCAGCGCGGCGGCACAGCAGACGATCACATGCGTGCGGATACCCGCCTCTTTCAGGCGGCGGCTGCGTTCAAAACCGATGCAGGCGCCGCACAGGCAAGCGACCAGAATGCGGATGAAGAAGTCCAGTTCCTGCTGGGCAGAAAATTGACTGTTGAGGTATGTGGTGAGTGTCATTGATATGTAGCTCCTTATCAAAGATAATGTGTTTGCGTGCAGAAGTCAGCGGGTGGGATGCATTCTGGTGATGAGAGGAACGCTTCCGCGCCTCTTGATTTTTTGCTCCGAATTTTGTATAGTAATTATACGCAAGAAAAGTTATAATGTAAAATTAGAATTCTCTTGCCTATATATAATATTTTATTATAGGAGGCCGCTATGCTTGATCCCAAGATTTACTCTCTTTTGCAAGTTTACGAGTGTGGAAGCTTCATGGCGGCAGCCAGAAAACTGTCGATCACCCAGCCTGCGGTCAGCCACCACATTAAGGCGCTGGAGCAGGAATTGCATGTTACGATTTTCGATCGTCGCAATGGAAAAGTCGTTTTGACGCGCGAAGGCGAAGAAGTCATCAAATGCGCAAAGAAAATGCAGGGTCTGTATCAAAATTTGCGGCAGGACCTGCGGGATAGCAAAAAGCTGGTTTCCCATCTGACCATTGGCGTAACGCACACAGCGGAAAGCAATCCAATTGCAGAGGCGTTAGCAAATTACGGTGCGCAAAACGATCATATCATGATTAAAATGATTACGGGTACTATAAAAAATCTTTATAGTAAGCTCAAGACATATGAAATTGATCTGGCCATTGTGGAAGGCCGCATTGCTGATCCGGGCATCCGTTATCTGCTGATGGATACCGACTATCTGGTGCTTGCGGTGTCGGTCAACCATCCTTACGCAAAGCGGGGGATGATTACACTATCCGAACTGAAAAAGGAACGTATGATTTTGCGCTTGCCCAACTCCGGTACACGCAATCTGTTCACGGCGCATTTGGAAAGCAACAATATGAGCCTGAGCGAGTTCAATGTGATTCTGGAACTGGATAACATAGCGACCATCAAGGATTTGATCCGGCGCGATCTGGGCGTGTCCATCCTGCCGAAAAGCGTATGTCTGGATGAGCTGAAAAAGAAAAAAATCGTTGTATTGCCGGTCGAGAATCTCAGCATGGTACGCGAGATTAACATCGCGTACCAAAGCGATTTTACACAGATGGACGTGCTGCATGACATCGTCAAATCCTATCGTGAAACGCTGCGGCATTATCAATGATTGGAGTTATAGCGATGGATTTTGATGAGAAATCGTCGGCAGAATGATTTGAAAGGAAAGCAAAGGAGGAAGTTACGATGGCAGTATCTCGCGAAACTGTGCTGTTTTATGAACCGGAGGGTGGGGCGCAGGGCGCGCTGCTCAAATCCATTCTGGTGCGCATGGGCGTGCGTATCAAAAATGTCTCAGCGGAAGCGGTGGGGCAGACAATTGGTTGTCTGCTGGGCCGCAAGGGATTTGACGCGCGGGAAAATCCGGAAGCACCTGTGCTGGCGGAGCCGGTGCTGGTGATGGATGGATTTACCGATAAACGGTTGGAAATTTTGCTGCGGGAGATGAAAAAAAGCGGCGTTTCCATACCATACAAGGCGATTGTGACCGAAACCAATCTGGGCTGGCTGTTCCATCAGCTCTATGATGAGCTGGCTGAGGAGCACAAAGCCATGCAGCAGGCAAAATAAATGTTTTCTTTTTGCGGAAACCTGTTATAATAAGAGTGATCCGGTGTACGTTTGACAAAAAATGAGCCCGGAGGATGCCGTGCGTAGCCCGCGGTCAGATACATGCCGATGCGCACGGAGCAAACAGAGAAAAGGAGTGTCTAAATATGGAAGTTTTAACGATTACCAAAGATAATTTTGAAAATGAAGTGCTGAATTCGGATCAGCCGGTGCTGCTCGATTTTTGGGCAAGCTGGTGCGGCCCCTGCCGTATGGTTTCTCCGATCGTGGACGAGATCGCGGAAGAGCGGACCGATATTAAGGTTGGCAAGATCAATGTCGACGAGCAGGGAGAGCTGGCGCAGCAGTTTGGTGTGATGAGCATTCCGACGCTGGTCGTGATGAAGAACGGCCAGATCGCAAACAAGGCGGTCGGTGCTATGCCCAAGGAGAATATCCTCGCGCTGCTGTAAGCAAAAAGAAAAACGGAAGCGGGTTTCGCTTCCGTTTTTTGATATTTTACGCTTTGCGAACGTATTTGATGGCGCTCAGCGCAGCCTGTGCGCCGTCTGAGACGGCTTTGGCTACTTGCAACAGCCCACCGGTGCAGTCGCCTGCGGCAAACAGGCCGGGAACGGCGGTTGCGCCGTCTTGTGTGGCCTGAATTCTATTCCCGTCCAGTTGTGCGCCCAACTTGCGGGCAAAATCGCTGCTGCCCGCAGTGCCATAAGCGATGAATACGCCGTCGACGGCAAGTGGGTCACCGGACTTGAACGTTACGCGCGCGACCTTGTCCTCGCCTTCGACTGCCGAGACCGGACGTTCATCCACAAGCAGACCTTCCGGCAGATCATTGGGTGCGGGAGCGCCGCTCGTCAGCAGCGTGACCGACGCTGCGACTGGCAGCAAGGTGCGCGCTTCTTCGAGTGCGTATTCGCCTTCACCCAACACCGCAACGGCCTTGCCGCGGTAGAAAAACGCGTCGCAAATCGCGCAGTAGCTGACACCGCGCCCTTCCAATTCCCGCACGCCCGGGATCGGGGGCGTGGCGCGTGGCGCACCGGTTGCGAGAATGACTGCGTCCACAGCGAACGTGCCTTGGGTCGTTTTGACGGTAAAGCCCTTTTTTGCGTACTCCACACCGGTGACCTCGGTCTGGATCAGCTGTGCGCCCAGACGCTCCGCCTGTGCGCGCCCGCGCGCAAGTAGCTCGGGCCCGGAAATCACATCGACAAAGCCGAAATAGTTTTCGATTTTATCGGTCTTTTCCAGTGCACCGCCGTCTTTATAAGCAACAATAGTCTGGATACCGGCGCGTGCCGCGTAAATGGCAGCGCTTAGTCCGGCGGGACCGCTGCCGATGATAAGAATAGATGGCATGGCTTGCTTCCTTTCGTTATTTCTCGGTTTCCTGCATGAACCAGTCTTGGTAAGCTTGCTGCAACCGATCCAATAAGGCGGTGGCCTTGCCGCCGACCGGTTTTTCATCCACATGGCTGACTGAGATACAATGCGAGCCGGTGGATAGAATCATAATTTCATCTGCCTGCATGAGTTCGTCTACCGTGAACGGTGCGATGCGTGAGGGGATACCGAGTTTTTCGCATAATTGCAAAAAGTGCATCCGTGTGATACTGGGCAGGATGAGTTCATCTGTCGGGGGCGTGCAGAACACACCATCTTTCAGAATCGCAAGGCCAGAGTGTGCACCCTCGGTCACACGGTCGCCGCGATGGAAAACCACTTCATCGCAGCCTGCTTCCACCGCACGCTGCATCGCCATGCAGTTGGGGATTAGGTTGAGCGTTTTGATATTGCAGTGGAAAAAGCGCGTATCTTCGACCGTGATGAGCTTGTAAGGCTTATCGTGTCGGTCGAGCCCGCATGGTTCGGAGAACGCCATCAAGCTGGCCTTTGCGTCTTTGGGGAAGGCGTGCATGCGGTGCGCAACAGCGCGTGTCGACTGCCAGTAGAGCATGTGCGGATCGTCCGAATCCAAGCGGCTGACCAGATCATTCAGCACAGCCGAAAGGGCATCGCGCTCCATCGGCGGATCAATACGCAGCAGCTTCAGGCTGTTATAAAAGCGGTCGAGATGGTCGGAAAGCGCAAAGATTTTCTTGTTGCGCACCATGGCTGCGTCGTATACGCCGTCACCGAAATAGAAACCGCGGTCAGTGATTGGAGCCTTGACCTCGTCAATCGGGCCGATGATACCATTATAATAGGCAATATCTTTCATAAGGTGGATACCTCCTTATATTTATAGCTTGGTTTCAGTATAGCGGTTTCGGACAGGCTTTGCAAGAGCTGGAAAATGTGATAAAATAACAAATCAGGAGAGTGATTTTTGATGAAAACGCTGCTGCATATCTGCTGTGCGCCGTGTTCCATTGCTTGCATTGACACGCTGCGGCAGGAGGGCATCGAACCGGTGGGATTCTGGTACAACCCGAACATCCATCCGTTTACAGAATATAAGATGCGTAAAAATACGCTGGTAGAATACGCAAAAAGCATTGACCTTAGGTTGGAGATTGAAAACGAATATGGTCTGCGTCGCTTCATTGAGGGAGTATACCCGAATTTCGATAACCGCTGCGCGTTTTGCTATACGCTGCGGTTTGAGGAGACTGCACGGTATGCTGCGGAACACGGGTTTGACCAGTTTACTTCGACGCTGTTTGTCAGCCCATATCAAAACCATGCACTGATGCGCGAGGTCGCTGAGCGCGCGGCGGAAAAGTACGGTGTTTCGTATCTGCACCGCGACTTTTCGCCGCGATTCCGCGAAGGACAGGACAAGGCACGTGAATTGGGGCTGTATATGCAGAAATACTGCGGCTGCATCTTTTCTGAGGAGGACAGGTATAAGAAACGGCCGAAAAAGAAAAAGACCGAGGAGAATGCTTTACAAACGGGACAGGAAATGGTATAATACCTTTTGTACCCGCGCCCGTAGCTCAGCTGGATAGAGCGTTGGACTCCGACTCCAAAGGCCGTGCGTTCGAATCGCATCGGGCGTACCAGAAAAGCCGCTTGTTCGTAAGAACAGGCGGCCTTTTTGCAACTTTTCTACACGTTTTATTTTTGGGATAAATCACTTTGGTGTTTATTTGGTGTTTATAGGACTAAAAATCAGGCGTTCCCGCTGATGGGAACGCCTTTTTTATGCCTGCTTTCTGACGGGGTGAAGAATGTCCTGTAAGGCTTCGGCGGCGGCTTGATCGGCTGACTTGATCGCGTGCGCATAGATTTTGCTGGTGGTGGTTGTGTTGGCATGACCCAGCCGAGCGGCAACAGTTGTCAGATTTGTTCCTGCTGCAATAAGCAGTGTTGCGTTAGTATGCCGCAGTGAGTGAACGTGAATAGGCGGCAAACCGTTCTTTGTAACAAACTTGTGAAACCATGCTGTGATAACATCCGGGCGAATGGGTGCGCCATTCCACGCGGTAAACAGGCGGTCGTTGTCTTGCCACTGATCACCCAGCCGCAGCCGTTCTTTTGCTTGTTCCGCACGCCAGATGCGCAGCATAGCTATTACATCGTCCGAAACCTTCATGCAGCGTTCGGAAGTCTCGTTTTTGGTTTCGTCCTCGAATACACCTTTGCCGGATAGGTACAAGGACGAGCGCCGCACGGAAATAACCGCCCGCTCGAAATCAATATCCTTCCATTCCAGCCCGCACAGCTCGCCGCGCCGCATTCCGGTATAAAGCAGCATCTTAACAATGACCTGATGCTGCAGGCTTTCACCCTCCAAGGCTTGCAGCAGCTGTGCCGCTTGATCTTCGTCCAGATAGACTGCTTCTTTCCGTTTGTTTTTTGGCAGTACAACGCGGCTACACGGATTGGAAAAGATAAGTTGCCATTTAACTGCAGTGGACAGCATGGAGGAAATAAGCCTGTGGTGGTGCAGAATGGTGCTGACCGCGAGCGTGTCTTTGCCCTCTGCTGGGCGGAATACCTTGTCGAGCGGGAGCTTCAAGGTGCTGGTGATCTTGTGGGCACTGGTGGCACTGACCTTGTCGCCGCGGGTCATACTGTCCAGCACATAAACAGAAAGATTGGCCTGCTTGGCAAACTCCCGCTTGGTCATGCCACGGCTTTTTAGCAGTGCTTTGAAATCTACGGTGCTTTGGTATCGCGTATCTTCCCGCACGCCGGTTTCTGCAAGGTTATTGTAGAACTGCATGAGGTGATGCGGTTGCAGCTTGTCAAGCCGGATATGACCAATGGCGGCATTGATGCGCGGCATCAGTACATGATAACGGGCAACCGTGGTCGGCCGGAGCTGCTTTTCGGCATAGTCCTTGAACCATCGCTCGGCAAAGTCGGCGAACTTGATATTGCCGTCCAGCACTTGGCCGGTACGGCATCGCTCCTCGAATAGTACGGCCTGCCGATCAAGCTCCTTTTCGGTATGGCGCTTTGTCATGCCCTCGGGCGGTGCCCATGTCATGGTGCGGCGGAGCTGCTTGCCGTTCAGGTCATACCCACAGGATACCGTGATGCGGTAGCTGTTGCCGCGCTTTGTGATTGTGGCCATGCGTTACACCCTCCTCCCTAAGTCGGTCAAAAAGTTCTCATTTCAGCTCTTTTCAAATTCGCTGCGGCTTGGCGAGACGGATGATGGAAAAAGCAAAATCTCACGCCATACACGCCGCAGTTCGGCATTTTGCGAAAAATTAAACCGAAAAATTATCTCGATATTTTGCGGGTTGATGGATATTTCAGAACCGAAAAGAAAAGTTCGGATTTTTATGATTTGCATGGTACCGAACTGCCCGCACGGAATTTGCGGGCAAAACGGTATTCCGAAATTCCCGCAGATTGGTTGCGAATTACCCGCAAAAATCGGGAAACGCAAAAGGGTGGAAAAGTTTGCAGTAGCGCACTGGATTATCCGCCTTTTTTCTCTCTTATTTCTGTACAAATAGCTATAATGCTTTCAGAAAGTTGGCGTTCAGCAGCGGCAACCACAAAATCGTATTCGCCTTTGTAATAGAATTCTTCCTGAATAAGGCTAGTTCGCTTAGCCTTATCACGAATCCACTCTGGATTTGTGAGCAATTGAAAAGGAGAAATAATGTTGACTAGATGTGATGAACAAATAATGCTGTCAATAACTTTGCCGATATCGCTTCCATAAATTATATAAGCACTAGGCTCCCCACTCCCGCTGAGTATCTCCAATGCCCGCTCGGAGAGGTTGGTTTTCTCACAAAAGTTTTCATTTTCTAATTTTTTACAGTTGGAAATGCCTAATAAATAATCTGCGGAGACACCAAAATACGAAGCAATTGCAATTAACGTATCATAATCCGGTTCCCTGCCATTAGCATAATAAGAAACGGCCTGCTGCTTAATTCCAAGATCATTTGCTATCTTACTCTGTGTTTTTCCACTTTCCTCTTTTAGCTGTCGAAATCGTTCGTGGAATAAAGACATAACTAAAGCTCCTTTCATTGTTTGTCATTATGATAGCACAAGAATAAACGAAAAACAACAAAGTATTGTTTGGTAAAAGTTTTTTTCGTGTATTTCTGTTGACAAATATCTAAAAATGAGTTAACATCTATTTGCGATAAAAAATACAACAATACAACGAAAGGAGGATTTATGTGATCCGAATTACTTCGAAGCCAAAGGAGTTGGAGAGCGCGAGAGTAGAGGCAGGGTACTCACAAAGAGGACTATGCCGTAGGGCGGGAATCAGCCCATCTACTTTGAACCACGCTGAACACGCCCCTAAACAGGTCTGGCCGCAGACCGCAAAAGCTATTGCCACCGCGCTTAATGTCGAGGTTGCGCAGTTGTTTTCGATTGAACAGGAGGTGCAGCAATGAGCGCAGTTCGCATGAGATTCCCGGCGCAGGCGTTGGAAGAGCTGCGCAAAGACGATCCCAATACGCCTGTTACTCTGAACCTGATCCGCACGCTGATCCGCCGGGAGGTTATTCCCAGTGTGCAGGTAGGCCGCGGCCGACTGATCAATTATGACGCGCTGCTGTCCTATCTTGAGAACCCACCGACGGCAGATCCTGAGCAGGTACACGGTATCCGGCGTGTCGATGAGAAGGTGTGAACCCATGAAGATCACAGACTACTTACCAACCGGCAGGGAAAACGCGATCCCGAGCAAGGCTCTTGCAGACCTGCTTGGCTTCGACACGGTGCGGGATCTGCAAAAGGCAATCGAGCGGGAACGGCAGGCGGGCGCTGTGATCCTGTCCACCTGTTCAGACGGCGGCGGCTACTACCTGTCAAACGACCCGCTCGAAATCGCCGCGTTCATCCGCACGCTGCATAACCGCGCAAACAGTACGCTGCGTTCTCTGGAGAGCGCCCAGGCCGCACTGGACGAACTACAGGGGCGAGGCCGGGAGGTGGGAGATTGACACTTCAAGAAATCCTATCCCGCCTGCACGGTGTCCACGGCAGCGGGAAACAATACACTGCACGGTGTCCCGCGCACGACGATCACAACGCGAGCCTGAGCATAGGACAGGGCGACGACGGGAAGATACTTCTGCACTGCCATGCAGGGTGTGACGTGGAAAATATCCTTTCTGCGCTGGGGCTGAAAAAAGCCGACCTGTTCAACAAGCCGGACGCTGTACAGGACTTCGCACCAGTAGCGCGATCCGGCACGATGCAGGCCGCCAGCGAGGAAGACACCTACATATACCGTGATGGGAATAATATCCCGGTATTGCGCAAAGTGCGGGTCAGGAGGCCGGACGGCGGCAAGTCGTTTTACTGGCAGTACCTCGACGGCGGCCAGTGGAAGAAGGGCAGGAATGGACAGGCTGCGCCATTGTACCGACAGAGCGACCTTACAGGCGCACACGCGGTTTATCTGGTCGAGGGCGAGAAAGATGTTAAGACGCTGGAACGGAACGGCCTGCGTGCCGTCAGCCCGCCGGACGGGGCTAAGAGCAAATGGCGCGAGGAGTACACCGCAGAACTGGCCGGCCACAACGTGGTTATCCTGCAAGATAATGACGATCCTGGCAAAGCATTCGCACAGATGGCGGCGGGCGAATTGGCCGGCAAGGCGAAAAGCGTGAAGGTGATTGACCTTACCGAGGACTGGCCGGAACTGCCGGCGCACGGCGACATATCGGACGTTCTTGCCCTGTTCCCTGATGACGACCCGCTCGGGAAGCTGCTCAAGCGGGTAGAAGACGCGCCAGAGTGGGTCGGGATCGGACGGGCCGAGGGCGCGCCGGAAAAGATCGACTATTCCCGGCTGATAGCCAAAAGCGCAGCAGAAATCGACTTCTCCAAAACCCCACCGACCATATTTTATATTGAAGGCATTATTGCGCAGGGACTAACTTTCCTGAATGCTTTCTCAAAGGTTGGTAAATCCCGTGTGATCCTGCAAATGCTCTTAGCAATCTGCCGGGGGTTATCTTTCTTTGGGAAGGCAACAAAGAAAAGTTCCGTGTTGTATCTGGCGCTGGAGGATGAACGGAGAGACTTTGAAGGCCGCCTGAAAGCATTTCTGCAGGGAGAACCGCCGCCGGAAAACCTTTATTGGCTGACAAAAGAGGATTTCAATTACGAGCCGCCAGCGATAGACAACGGGCTTTTCGAATTGCTCGAAACCCAGTTGAAGGAACATCCGGAAATCAAGGTTATAGCGATCGACGTATTCGGAGTGATACGCAGTAAACGGCTGCAAAACGAAGATTTTTCGATGCATGAGCGGCGTGACCTGAATGCGCTTTTGAAGTTTACAGCTTTTAACGACCTTGCCATGATAAATGCGCACCATGTATCCAAGACAGGCATGGCTCAAAACCGTATCAGTTCGACCGGTAGCGGCGCGGGCAGCTATGTGCTATCCGGTACTGTCCACACAGAAATCGAGATTGCACTTGATCCCGACGATCCTAAGCGGGCGAAGTTCAGTGTAAAAGGGCGGCGAATGCCTGCAATTAGCTTTGCGATACGGGACGAATACCCGTTTTGGAAGCTGGAAGGAGATTGGGCAGCAATCAAGATTGCCGAAAATCCCATCATTACAACGGTAAAATGGCTTGTAAGCCAGAACGGAACATGGAAAGGATCGGCAAAGGATTTACTGGACGCAAATAAAGCGAATTCGTTCTTGCCTCCGATACTAAAGGCGTTTAACAAGAATACGCTTGAAAAATTGGCACGAGAGTTCCAAAGCGCAGGGATATATTACGTCCAGCATCCGAATGGGTCGGGCGGCGTACTCCATGAATTCACTTCCACAGACCTCAGCAACGATGTTATAGAAATCGTTGACGGAGAGACGTGGGAAGATATCAAACTCAAGGTCTAATCTATACCTATAAAAAATCATTGATATCGTTGATACCGTTGTGCATTAGATAGCCTTTCAACGATATCAATGAAATCAATGCTCTTAGACCTGTATAGGGAGGTTTTTCAACTGTGGACAATACTCTGAGGATCGTCCCGCTGTCAGAGATACAGGAATACGACTATTCAAAAGACTTTAAACTCTGGAC
This sequence comes from uncultured Agathobaculum sp., assembly GCF_963927765.1. NCBI lineage: Bacteria > Bacillati > Bacillota > Clostridia > Eubacteriales > Butyricicoccaceae > Agathobaculum > uncultured Agathobaculum sp. The sequence continues at coordinate 23,336 of NZ_CAWVCU010000084.1, forward strand.
CCTCGAGATGATCTACGAGGTCGAGCCGGAACTAAAGGCTATCGCAGAAAGGCTTTTGGTGTCACGCCGTTGCAGGTTTGAGAAACGCCGCAAGGCGTACTGCGATATCAAGGACGCCGCCTATCCTCTGCTGGGATGGGAGGCGCGGGATCCAAGGCTGAGGCATCATGCAGCATGGGACTGCTACTTCAACTACATTCTTGATGAACTGCAAATTTAGAAAGAGGTCACGAATGAACAAAGATATAACCTGCCCGCTCGACAGACGGCCATGCGAGCGGGACTGCCCAGACCGCTACACAGACCGGCCGGAGGGCGGCTGCTTGCTGACCACTGCGCTGGAGCTGGGCTGCACCCTTGTTGACCTGGGCGGCCAGGATATGGCGATTCTGTTCCCGCCGAAGAACCGGAGGTGAGGACATGGACGAGCCGAAATACTGCCCGTTGCTGACGGAAGCCGGCAGCCTGCGCTTGCGGGAGTGCCTGAAAGAGAATTGCGCCTGGTACATCCGCTACTATACCCGCGAAGGAGACTGTGCGCTTAAGGACATCGCCGCGGGGCTGACCGAGTTGGGGCAAAAGTAAAAACACGGGGTACTGACAACATGGAAAAAGCCCTTATGGCAACGGGCAGTAGTTACCATAAGGGCAAGGTGAAAAGAAATGATTGCACAAGCTATCTTTTCACCCTCAGTATAGACGATTTCGGAGGGAAATACAATGGCAAAAAATATTGTACTGGATATGGAGTTCTTAACGTCCGGCATGGAACAGGCGATAGAGAAAACGCGTGTCGTTACTAACGATCTAGCGGATGGGTATTTCGAAATCAAAAACAGAGACAGAAGCAGACAAACTGTGGCAGAAATGCTGTTCCACTACTACGACAGCGCTAAGTTTAGAACCTACATTATCGGAGATTATCTGAAAGAACTGGAAACGCAGATGGTTGATCTTCAGAAATTGGTTTCCCGGCTGATCCGGGAAGGGGGTGAAAAACAGTGAATGTAGAATTTCCTATCACTGCAGAAAACTTCTGCGAGGTGCAGTGCCAACTAATCGGACTCCCTGTAGAGGGGAGATGGCGCGAGATCATAGACATGATCATCCCTACGATCAATGAGGCCTACGAGATGGGTAAAAGAGGGCAAAACGCCCATTTGGATGCGGAGGATATAGCTGCATTGATTACATCGCCCCGGGATACCGTGCGCGAGTTTGGAGAAATGCTGCGGAACTGGTGCGTGTTTGCCAATAAGGTCGGGCGCAGCGGGGTGGAAAGGGGGGTGATAGTAATATAGGACACCCGGCGCAATAGGCACAAGACAGGCTATCAAAAAGTAACAGAAAGGAAAATCAACATGGAATTTGTAAAAACACTGCGGGACGTCACTATCAGCTACGCCGACAAGGCAGCCGCGAAAGCTGCGGAGATCCGCGCCCTGGACAGCGACCGCAATAACTATGTGCAGAGCGCGTACATGGACAAGCGCCGCGTGCTGGTGAAGGAGCAGGAAGATATACTGATCGAGGGGCGCCGCAGTATACTTGATATCGTCGATACATACAAGCAGCTGCTGAAGGAACGATACCAGGCGAAGGGCAGCGCGGTTACCGATGATGTTAAACTGTTTGATGGGCAGATACCGCTTACCCCGGGCGATCTGGAAGCCCTTGTGGACAAGTACACGCAAGCGGACAATATGACCATGCTGCGCATGATCTTCGATTACACGCACAAGAATGATATCCACATTGACCGGGCTTTCTACACGGAGCAAACCCGCGCCCAGACTGCGGACGCGCTCGGTGAGACCATGTGCGGTGCGCTGACAAGCGACATGACCGCCGCTCTTGTCAAGAAGGATGATTTCTTCTGGTCGAACATAGTAGCTGACGCCCTGAAGGGCGAGTAAAACAGTCGGGTCCTCCGACGTTATTTCGGGGGTAGCGTTTTGCGACGCCCTACGGGGTGGTGAAACGCCACCCCATAACAGGGTGTGTGTTCTCGCCAAACCGCTACTCCCCGCAGAGCATAGGTTGCGTAAACCCAATAACGAAACGTGATCGAGATAAAGCAAGAGGCGGCAAGCCCTGCACGGCCTGCCGCCCTCTGTCCTCCCGCTCGGGAAATAGCATTGTACTGTTATTCTACCACGAGCGGGAGGTTATGCGCAATGACGAATGAAGAACTGGCCGCACAGGCCAAAGCAGGCGACAAGGATGCGCTGGCGCAGCTCTGGGAACAAAACCGCGGGCTGCTGGCAAAGCTGTTCGGTGAGCTGGCGGGCAAAGCGGGTGCGAGGATGGCCGCTATGGGCGTGACCGCCGAGGACATAGAGCAATCCTTCTTCCTTGCGGTTGAACTCGCTGTGCGGCTGTACGAGCCGGAGCGGGGCGTCCTGTTTGCGTCGTTCCTCAAGTATCCGGTCAAGACCGTCTTTTTCGATCTGGTCGGCTGGCGCACGGCAAGCCAGAAGTGCGACCCGCTCGGGCGGTATGTCAGCCTTGATGAAGCTGTATGCGGGGAGGATGGCAGCGAGACTGCGCGCGGTGAACTGGTTCCCGATCCGGCGGCGGCACAGATGTTTGAAGATGCAGACGATCAGCTGTACACTGAGCAACTGCATGCAGTTCTGGAAGAGTGCCTCGACAACCTGGGAGACCGTCCGGCCGCAGTGATCCGCGCACGGTACTTCGAGGGGAAAACGCTGGGACAGGCCGGCGAGCAGATCGGTGTGAGTACGAGCCGCGCGCAGCAGATCGAACACGACAGTATGCGGAAGCTGCGCACGCCACAAAACGCCCGGCGGCTCCAGCAGTTCCGCGAGCAGCTTATCTCGACTAGGGCACATAAAGGCACCGGCTTCAACGCATGGAAGAACGGCGGCAGCGTTGAGGAGCGGACGGTTATCTGTCTGGAGGACAGAGGGCTGCTATAGCACATTTATACAGAGTTACGGTAAATTATTTAGGCTTCCGACAGGACAGGGGGGATATGTATGCCGGGTGGGCAGTACAGGACGCACGGGTGTACGACATCGTATAGGAGCATAGACAGTTTTGCGCTCGTAAAGGCACTCGGGGACGCGCAGCGGGTGAACACGGTGGTATCGTGGCAGGATGGTGCGTCCATCTATGCACGGGTCGACCATGAGCAGGTCGTGCTTGCATACTCGCTTGGGGGTGATCCACAACGGGCGGATATCATGCTTGACTGGACGTCGCGCGGCTACGGCGGGGAAAACGCCTTTTTCCTGTGTCCACAGTGCGGGGGCAGATACCGTAAGTTGTACCTATATGGCAAATGCTTTGTGTGCCGCAGGTGTGCTCGGCTGAACTACCCATCCCAGCAGTGCGGAGACCTGGACGTTGCCCGCCTGAAGGTGCGCCGCGTATTGAAAGCACTGGGGGCAACGTCTGAACAGATGAAGGATGGGCGGGATATGGACAATTGGCTCCCGGAGAAGCCGCCTCGGATGCGATACAAGACGTACTATCGGTATTGCCGGCAGTTGCAGCGGGCGCGGCAGGAATGGTATGCGCTTTTTATCCGGGCAGCACAGGCGATCCTACGGTAACCGTAAGGTTCGGAGCATTGCAGACGCTTTACAAAAAGAATAATTCTGCTATAATTTAGATAGGATAAAAGGGGCTTTGAGGTGGTAGATTTCGTAGCGACCACACGCCGATGGCACGACAGGGGAAACCCGAGAGATGCAGGAGAATGCTACGCCTGCCAAAGTCCAAAACCAGATGAGGGCGCTTCGGAAACGGGGCGCCTTTGTCGATTCAGGTGAGCAGGCAAAAAGAAAGAGAGCCTACCCCTTGTGGGCATAGCTCTCTTCTGGTTGTATTACAGCCCTGCTACAAACGCCAGTATCGGGGCGTTGACGGCAAATGCCAGCAGGCAAAAGCCTGCTATGCTTTTCATGATCCGCACAGTATTCCCCCCCCCCTTGCAATCAGTGGGCGGCTGTGCTATGATACAGACAACCGCCCTATGGTGGTTACTCTTACAGGCTCCTTACCTTGCTTTGGTCGGCGTGGGTAAGGGGCTTTTCTCATGCCAGCACAAAGCGGCGGGTTTCGGTCGAGCGGGTGAACTGCCCGTAAAGGTCGGGAAACGCGACCTTAAACGCCTTGCTGTCAAAGCGGGCGGACTGCACCGGCTTCCAGGTTGCCTTCCAGTCGTCACCGGCGATCGTGTCCACGCCTTGGGCGGCCATTTCCCGCTTGATCGTGTCGGTGATGGTCTCGATCTCGGCGGCGATCTCTTCGGCCATGCGACGCAGCTCGCGCAGTTCCTTGACCTTGCTGTTTAACTCGGTTCTGTTCATTGTGATTCCTCCTTTGGCTTTTGCCCCCAGAATTGGCGCTGTGCGCGTTTTGGTGGCTTCGGCATGTTTCTTTACGTCCACACCTTGAAAATGGCATACAGCGCATTCTCGCGCCCGCCCGCGTCATCTTCGTGTCTATTGCCGCTTTCGGCTCACAGGTATATGGTTGCGGGCTTCAAGGGTTTTCGTTCCCTTTGGGCGGTTGTCCGTTTCGGTGGACTGTTCCGGCGGTCGTTATCGGTGCAAACCGCGTGCGGCAGGTAATGGGCTGCCTGCAACCTGTCTCAGGGAGTTGTGCCAGCCGCCCGCTTGCGTGTCTATTGCTCTCGCTCACAGGTACGCGGTGCGGCTCTTGGTCGGGTTGTCTTGACCTCGGCTCTGTTCCCTTGCTGTGATTATATTATACTACACTGTACCCAGTACATCAATCGGTAGAATGAACAAATGTACCCAGTACATTTTATGAATATTTGTACTGTACCCATGATGCATTTTGTGCTATAATCATGGCATGATGGAGGAGGTGTGCCTATATGCCTATTACCGAAGCAAGGCGTAAAGCGAACGAAAAATACAATGCCAAAGCTTATGACGAAATAAAAGTGCGTGTTCCCAAAGGCCGTAAGGCAGAACTGCAAGCTTACGCAGAGCAGAGAGGGGAAAGTCTGAACGGTTTTATAGGCCGCGCCATTGAAGAACAGGTCAAGCGTGATAATTGTGAGAAAAGAGGTTGAACACATGGAAAAATGGAGTGTAGAATATTCTGTAGAGCAAGGATGTTTTCATGTTGATATTTTAGAGAATGCGCTTCAGTCCAATCTGGAATCTGTGATTGAAAATCATCAAACGCAGTATTGCATAATTGGGGTTTTTGACAGCAGAGAAGAGTGTAGGACTTTTATTGACCGATTGACAAAAGCCCATCATATTCCCAACTATCATCGTTAAGTGTAGCAATGTTTCATAGGAGGATTTCCATGATAGAGACATCCCAAATATATAATTACGAAAAGAATTTTGAACATGCTTATTTTCTGCTTCGCAACGCGATTAGAACAAACTCAAGCAATTTGTTGAAAGGAAAACCGGCTTCCCAAGAAATAGCAGAATTAGCGTTCCCGGCAATCGTTCTGGGCGCATTTTGCTGTGAGCTGTTAATCAAAGCGCGACTATATGCTTCGGATGCGGATCAAAAGATAAAAGGACATGATTTGAAAAAACTATTTGAAAAATTAAACACTGGGGATCAACAATCTTGTATGGAATTTGTAACGAATAAGCTACAAATTAGTGCTGAGAAATTTAATGAGCAGCTTAATTTGCATAGTAATGCGTTCGAAAAATGGCGTTATGGTTATGAACAGGATTTTCTAAGCCGCAGTCTTTTTGTCAAGGGTTCATTGATAATATGATTGAGGCATTAAATAAGTTAAGAGAAAGCACGACCTGATGGGAAAAGAAAGCAGCACTGACAAGCGGCTTGAAAATCCCGCTCGGTGTGGGTATGCTAAACATGGAAATGGGCACTGACGGCAGACGGTCAGCCCGAACAAGTTAAAAGATCAAGAAATGACCACATACTTTGTCAGGGTAGGGCGGTCATTTCGCGTATATGGCCAATGTATAAGAAAGGTACTGTGGGCAGGCCGGCCGCGAAAGGATGCTCCGACCCGCGAAAAGCACCAGATTTTGACTTGAGAAAACCTTAATTTCTATTTCATTCTCTTGGTGTTTATTTGGTGTTTATGAGCACCAAAACAGCCTTTCGCAGATGCTCCTAAAAGTTCGTGTATCTATTGAAATTTTTGATATAATCCGCTATAATGGCATGATTTTGCGCAAAACAAACCGAACGATAGGCGCTCCGACTCCAAAGGCCGTGCGTTCGAATCGCATCGGGCGTACCAGATATCAATAATCCGAACGTATTCTTCTTAGAAGAGACGTTCGGATTATTGGTTTATGTGGACACAATATTCCAAGTCCAGCAATACAAAACCGGGATGGATCTGGCAAGGGTTGTCATGCAGTAGCACGTACGGTATAATTGTTGCAGGCAAATACATTCCGAAAGGGTTTTGGCATGGAGAATCAGGATAACCGTCTGCGAAGCTACGCACCGCTTTGGGGGCATTGGGTGCCGGAAAAGAGAATATATCGCAGCGGCGGCTGCAGCGTTTACACCCTGTCCGGCGGACAGCCGGAACAGGGCTTCTGCTGCGTGGTCAAAGTGATCACTATCCTTGGGCAGAGCGAGCAGGCTGAACGTCAACTGGCCGATGCGAAGCAGGAGATCGCGGCGCTTGAGCGTCTGCGTGGCTGCGCGCAGGTGGTCACGCTTTATGACCACGCCATTCGGCCCATTGCGGAAGAGGGCGAGGTGGTCGGCTGGGACGTGTTGCTGCGCATGGAGCAGCTGGATTGCGTGGCTGAATTGCTGCGTGAGGGCGAGCAGCTATCCGTGACCGAGGTGGAAACATTGGTCTGCGATATTGCGGCTGCATTGTCGGCAGCGCATCGCGCCGGGCTGATCCATCGGGACGTCAAGCCCGCTAATCTGTACCGCACGGCGGAAGGGCATTTCCAGCTCGGTGATTTCGGTGTTGCCCGCCGCTGCCGCACCGGTATGCTGCAAACCATGACCGGCACTGCCGCCTACATGGCGCCCGAGGTTGCCCGGGGCGATGTGTATGACGGCCGCGCCGACCTGTATTCGCTGGGCATCGTGTTGTACCAGCTGCTTAACTACGGGCAGCTGCCGCTGACGAACGAGGAGACGCCCTATGATGCGCGCGAGGACGCTGTACGCCGCCGTTGGCAGGGGACGAAGCCGCCGCCCCCGCCGAAGGGCAGCAGACGGCTGAAAAAAATTGTACTGCGTTGCTGTCAGCCGCAGGCACAGCGCCGGTTTGCTTCGGCGGATGCGCTGTTGTGCGCGCTGATGCGTCGCTCGACCCGTGGCTGGAAAGCCGCTGCCGCCGCAGGTTGGATTTGTACAGCGGGATTTGCTGCATTGCTGGCGTTTTGGCAGCCATCGGCATCGCCCGAAGCCACTGAGCTGGCAACCGTCGCGCCAGAACAAGGCCCGCGCTATGCGGTCGTGCAGGCCGTCATGACGTGGGACGAGGCGCGTGTCTACTGCGAATCTCGCGGCGGCCACCTTGCCACGATCACCAGCCAGCAGCAGATGGATACCATCATCGCGCTGCTCGAGGAAAGCGATTTGGAAACCGTCTGGCTAGGTGCGAACAACTACACCAGCAGCGGGGGCTTCCAATGGGTCAACGGCGAACCATTCGAGTTTGCTGCATGGGGCGTTGGTGAGCCGAACAATCAGAATGGGCAGGAGCATTATTTGATGATGTACGATAAGGACGATCAGGGCTGGGTGTGGAATGACTCGGTTGCCAATGGCACGGGAGCCTTTGACTCGCAGCATTGCGGCTTTGTCTGTCAGTGGGACGACAGCAATGGATCGGGCAGCTGAAATCGCGCGGTGCGAGACGGTCAGTGACGTGCTCGCGCTGCTGGGCGATCATGAAGGCTGGGCTGAGCCGTGGCAAAGCTTTTTTGCCGGGCTGCTTGACGCTTCCGGGCTGAGCTATATCCGTTTTGCCGCCCGATGCGGGCTGAGCAAAAATACGGTCAAACGCTGGAGAATCGAGGGCGGCGCGCCCAAAAGCCGTGACACCTATATCAAGGTCGGGTTCGGTGCGGCAATGCCGCCGCAGGCGGTCAGCGATATGCTGTCGCGCTATGGTGGTTACTGCGGGCTTAACCCACGCGATCCGTTCGACGCCTGCTGTGTGTTCTGCTTGCAGCGGCGGGTACAGGGCGACATGCAGTATGACTATGCGGCGGCTGACGCGCTCTACCGACGGCTGCTGTCTGAACAGCAGCCGGACGGACCGTCCAGCCTGACCACCACACACCTGATGGCGCGTTTGTCGGCGGTAGACACTGAGCAGGCGCTTGCAGCATTTTCGCAGACCTTTGGTGCTGAACTGACCGGTCGCAAGCAAAAGCTGGAACGATATCTGGACGAATATCTGACTGTGCATCGGCTGGAAGCCGCGCCCGACGGCGGCAGTGGCAGCGTGCACAGCCTTGGTCTGCCGCCGTGGATCGAAAAGCAGCTGTCCCTGCTGCGCCGCCATGGTATCGTGCCGCGCCGCCGCAGCCTGACCGCGCTGGGGCTGCACCTGAACATGACACTCGAGGAGTTGGATGCGCTGCTGCACTACGCCGGGATGGAGCCGCTTCGCGCACGCGACCGGCTGGAATGCGTACTGATTTACGCCTTACAGCAGCTGGCGCTGACCCATCCCGAACTGGCGCTGGGCAATGCGACCGCGTTGCTCGCGGTCACGCGCGACGCCAAGACCCGCCGCCGCTGCACCGAGCTGGCGCGCGAACACTGGCAGGCAGGATACCAAAGTGAGGCGGAGGATGTGGAAAGCGTGGCCGCGTATGTGCGCCGCGTGCTTGAGCAGATGGAGCTGGACGAAGCGGACGAATTGCTCGGACTGCTCTGAGACAACGAAACAGAACAAGGCCACCCCGATAGGGGTGGCCTTGTTGCTGCTCTGTGGTCAATTGGCGGAAAATAGCGGAAAAATGCATGATACACTCCAGATATGCATAGATGGCGGACGACTGCGCGCAGCAGGGAATGAAATCTCAATTCATCTTAAACTTTATTTTTCGCAAAGAAAGGAGGCGGCAGCATGCATCACGCTTTTCATGTGATCTGGCGGCCGTTTCTGATCTGTTTTGTTCTTGCCGCCATCGGCATCCTGCTTGCCGGCGGATGGCTTGCCGGTCTGTGCGTTCTTGCTGCCGCCGGCTGGCTGGTACGTGGGCGCGTGACCATCCAGCATTTCACGCTTTGGCTGTTGATCGGCGGTTTTCTGCTGCGTGTGGCGGTCATTCTAGTGCTCAATCCACCGATCATCAGCGATTTTGGACTTATGTTCGAGGCTTCGCAGAGCCTGCTGGCGGGCGATTTCTCGTTCCAGCAGCTGCGGTATTTCTCTTTATGGGCCTATCAGAGCGGGTTTGTTGCCTGGCAAGCGATGCTTCTTGCAATCTGGAATAACCCGTTGATCATCAAACTAGCTAATGCCTTGCTGAGTGCAGGCACGGTGTGCCTGCTCTATCGTCTGGCGCGCGATCATGTGCGCGAGAGCGCGGCGCAGGCTGCCATGCTGCTGCTGACGGCTTTCCCTTTTGCGTTGACCCTGCCTACCGTGCTGACCAACCAAATCTCCTCTGCATTCTTTCTGACGCTCGGCGTGTGGCTGCTCGCTTGCTATGACTGCACACGACTGGGCTTTTGGCGCTTTCCGCTTGCCGGACTTGCGCTGCAGGCGGGCAATCTACTGCGCAGCGAGGGTGTTATCCTTGTAGTTGCTGTGCTGGCGTATGCGGTGTTTGCTGTGCTGCAGCGACCGAATATGGCAAAGCGCATGGTATGCGGCATGGCGGCGCTGCTGGTGGTCTACGGAGCGGTCGGCGTTGGCGCAGATGCCGCCGTGCGCGCGAGTGGGCTGAATGCAAACGGTACGGCAAACGGATACCCCGGCTGGAAATTCGTCACCGGGCTCAACTTCAGCACGTCGGGCGGCTATTCGACCGACGACTGGAATCAGCTTTCCGCTACGTTCGATGAAAACGGCCCGACGGAAGCAACCTACCAAGTGCAGGATGCGCTGATTTCCGAGCGTCTGTCCGCTGGTCCGAAAGCACTGCTGCTGCATGCGGCACATAAATGCAAGCTACTCTGGTGCAATGATGCGCTGGACTGGGCGTTCGGCCATCTGCAGCTACATGATTGTCTGACGCTCATCTATGACAATATTCAGAAAATGGACCGGATGCTGTTCTATGCCGCGCTGCTGCTGGCGGTCTTCGGGGTGTACCGCCCGCGTCGCACAGCCGCAGCCTATCTTCCGCTGTTTGTCGTGTTCGCTGCATTCTGCGCGTTCCTGCTGATCGAAGTGCAGCCGCGCTATGCCCATCTGCCGCAGCTGTTCCTGTTCTGCGGCGCATCACTCGGTTTCGATCGACTGATCGGAAAGGAGGAAAACCATGCCTAAAATTTCGATCGTCGTGCCCTGCTATAATGAGCAGGCCGCGCTGCCGCTTTTTTATCAAGAGATCACCCGCGTAGCGGGCGAGATGGACTATGCGGAATTTGAATTTGTGTTCATTGATGACGGCTCGAAAGACGACACGCTGCCCATGCTGCGCCGTTTGGCTGTAAAGGACAAGCGCGTGCGCTTTGTTTCGCTTTCGCGTAATTTTGGCAAGGAGGCCGGCATGCTTGCTGGGCTCGAGGCCGCGACGGGCGACTTTGTCGCCACTATGGATGCCGACCTGCAAGACCCACCCGCGCTTTTGCCTGCTCTTTACAAAGCCGTGACCGAGGAGGGCTATGACTGTGCAGCAACCCGCCGCACCACGCGCGAGGGCGAACCTCCGGTTCGCTCGTTCTTCGCGCACATGTTCTATAAGCTGATTAACCGAATCTCGGACGCCGACATCGTCGACGGCGCGCGCGACTATCGCCTGATGCGTCGCGCGATGGTAGACGCCATTTTGTCCATGCGCGAATATAACCGTTTTTCCAAGGGTATTTTCGGTTGGGTTGGTTTCAAGACCAAATGGGTGCCGTTTGTCAATGTTGAGCGCGTTGCAGGCGAGACAAAGTGGTCGTTTTGGAAGTTGTTCCTGTATTCGCTCGAGGGTATTATCGCGTTTTCTACCGCGCCGCTCGCGCTGGCGAGCGTGCTGGGCGTTCTGATCTGTTTGATCGCGTTCGTGTTTGTTGTGGTCGTTCTGGTCAAGACGCTCGCCCTTGGAGACCCGGTCGGCGGCTGGCCGAGCATGATGTGCGTCGTGCTGTTCCTCGGCGGCGCGCAGCTGCTATGCATCGGTATTTCCGGACAGTATCTGGCCAAAACCTATCTGGAAGCCAAGCGCCGCCCAGTCTATCTGGTGCGGGAGACCGAGGAGGGCGTGCGATGAACAAACTGCGCGGCCTGATCGACCGCAAATTCGCCAAATTTCTGCTGGTCGGCACGATCAATACGCTGGTCGGCACGGCGATCATGTTCGGGCTGTATAACCTCGCGCATTGCACTTACTGGGTATCGAGTGCGGCAAATTATGTCCTGACCAGTATTCTGAGCTTTTTCCTGAACAAATACTTTACCTTCGGCAGCCGAGAGAAGAGTGCGGGCGAGGTTGTGCGCTTTGCGGTCAACATCGCTGCGTGCTATCTGCTGGCCTACGGCATTGCTAAGCCGCTGTGCGTCGCGGTACTTGCGAGCGCATCGCCAGCCATACGGGATAACGTCTCAATGCTCTTCGGCATGTGCTTATTCACCGTATTCAATTACCTTGGGCAACGCTTTTTCGCGTTCCATGTAAAATGAAGTTTCCAATTTTTGTGTAATAGTAGGCTGCGTTGTTTTGACATTTTTCTCAAAAAAATCTATTTGTGTGATAAACTATTCTTATTCAATCAGGAATGGAGCGTTTATCCATGCAGATTCATCAGCTTACTTATTTTGTAACCGTTGCGGAACAAGGCAGCATCAACAAAGCAGCAGAAAAACTGTTTGTGACGCAGCCCAATCTGAGTAAAGCCATCAGCAATCTGGAGAACGAGTTAAAGGTACGAATATTCAATCGCACCAACAAAGGCGTTGTGCTCACAGACGAAGGGAAAAAGCTTTATCAATACGCACGTACCATTCTCAATCAGATGGAACTGATTCAGGGTTTATCCTCAAAAGAACGTCCGCGCATTTTATCCATTGCTTCCTACCCGATTATCACCATGGGCCGCCTGATCAGCGAATTCTATAATGAGCATAAGCCGCAAGATATTTCGCTCAAGCTGGTCGAGCAACGCATGCAGCAGGTGATCGAAAGCGTGGAAAGCGGCGAAGCCGAAATCGGATTTGTGATGAGCAATAATGTGCAGGCGAAGGAACTCAAGCACATGCTGCACTTTAAAAATCTGGTGTTCAACCCATTGGGTGAGGATACTTGGTATGCCAATATCGGTCCGCAAAGTCCGCTATATATGCAGAATGAAGTGACGATGGAACAGCTTTTGCAGTATCCGATCGTTCGTCTGCCAGACGATTATTTTTCTAATCTGACCTTTTATCTCGAAATCGACGGTATCCGTCTCACCGAACATAAAAAGGTGATTTATGTCAGTGATAGTGCCGCGATTCTTGCGCTGCTCAGTACGACTGATGTATTTCGGTTCGGGCCGGGATTGAGTGCAACGGATTATGCACGCTATGGCATCAAAACCATTCCCATCCGAAACTGCAATGTGCAGATCAATGCCGGCTGGCTGCAAAGAAAACGTGAGCTGCTCAGTCCGGAGGCGCAAGCCTTCGTTAACCTCCTTAGTCGGTTGTATCCTACACCGGCTGCGGCAGAATAAGATGAAAAGCTGTTATAACTGGTTATGCAAAATAGTTATGACTGAATTATAACTATCTTATAATGGACATTGTAACTCCTGATCACTATACTCAAAATAGACAAGCAAAGGCGCTGTGTTTATGCACAGCGCCTTTTTGTTTGTCTAAAACAAACAAATTTTTCTTTTTTATCACGTTGTTTTTTGACATTTCGAGCGATTTATAACTGCATTATAAATTTTTCGATTTGGACAGTCAAAAAACAAGCATGATATCCTGAAACCAAGAAAGGATGAGGAATATGACACCGGTTCTTGCGCTGACTGTTTTATTATGCATCTATGCCGCAGGAGAGCTGATTGCCCAGAAAAGCAAGGCAGTCTTTTCTACCGTACTCGGCATCGCATTATTGCTGCTTGCCGGTTTCTGGAGCGGGCTGCTGCCGCGATCGCTGATCGAAGATGCACAGGTAACCGGTTTTGGCAATGTGATTGCAGGCCTTTTGATTGCTTCTTTGGGCACAACAATTGACTTTGCCGAACTGCGCCGCCAGTGGAAGGTGGTTCTCACATCCCTGTTTTGCGTTTGCGGTGCTGTCATTGCCATTATTCTGATTGGCATGCCTTTCATCGGTCGAGATATGGCGGTTGCCGGTGCACCGATTTTTGCTGGCGGCAGTGCGGCAACGCTGATTATGACCAGCGCGCTTGACGAAATGGGCCTTGCGCAGGCCAGTACATTTTGCATCGTGCTGTATGTAACACAAAAATTCATCGGTGCGCCGATTGCGTCGTTGCTGCTTCGGCGCTCTGCCCGACAGTTCCGAGAGAGCGCAGATTTGGTTGCCGAATACAGCGAAGTGCAGCAGACCGGTACCAAAGATAGAAAACGCGGCCCGCTTACTCTACCGGCTGCATTCTCACGGCCATCTGTTTATCTGGCAAAGCTTGGCATCACCGCACTGATTGCCAATTTTCTTTCCGAGCTGACCGGCGGTGTAATTCATTATTTTGTACTTTGCCTCATCATGGGCGCAGTCCTCTTCGCTGCTGGATTTCTGGAAAAAGGGATTTTGGAAAAAACCAAATCGAGCGCGTTGATCACCTTTTTTGTTACAATTTTGATTTTCTCCAACCTTGCGGAAACCACCCCGCAGGAAGTGGTTTCTGTTCTGCCTGCGCTGGTGCTTTCCGCGATCTGCGGCGTCGGCGGCACGGTGCTGGTCGGTTTTCTCTGCGCCAAGCTGATGCGCATTCCGTTTGCTTTGGCCGTCTCGCTCGGTATCAGCTGCACTTTTGGTTTCCCCACCACCATGCTTATCCCGCATGAAGTTGCGGAGGCATTTGGCCGCAATGAGCAGGAAAAGGCCGCGATACCCAATTATCTTTTGCCGAAAATGCTGACAGCCGGATTTGTCACCGTCACCATTGCCTCTGTTTTGCTGGCGGGTGTTGCAGTACGCCTGTTGTGAGCGGATAAAAAGGAGGATTCTTATGGAACAAGTTTTTGATCAGATCCGCCGTTATATCGACGGAAACCGCAAACCTATGCTCGCGCTTTGGGAAGAATTGGTCAACACGGAGAGCGGTTCGCGCCAGTTGGAAGGCGTAAATGCCGTATGCAACATTCTGCGGCGTGAGCTGGAAAGCACCGGAGCCAAAACGCGCGTAATTCCGATGGAAAACGCAGGCGGTGTTCTGGTTGGCGAATGGAACAGCGAAAGTCCCAAAGCGCCGCTGCTGTTCATTGGGCATATGGATACCGTTTTCAAAGAAGGGGCTGCGAAGGATAACCCGTTCCGTATTGATGAAAACGGCTTCGCCCACGGCCCGGGCGTGCTGGACATGAAGGCTGGTCTGGTGATTGCGGTTTATGCGATCAAGGCGCTGACCGAAGCCGGTTTCCGCGATCGCCCCATCAAGTGTATTTTCGCGGGCGATGAAGAAAATCTGCACATGTTCTCTGATGCTAAAGCTGCCATGGAGTCCGAAGCGGTCGGCGCACTGGCTGCATTTAATTTTGAAACCGGCTACATGGATAACCGCTTTGTTGTTGGACGGAAAGGTGGCGGCCCGGTCACGATTACCGTACATGGTGTTGCATCGCATTCGGGTATTGCGCCGGAAAAGGGACGTTCGGCTATTTTGGAAGCCGCACATAAAATCGCAGCGCTGGAAGCTTGCAACGATTTTGCCCGCGGCAGATTGATCAACTGCGGCAAGATCACCGGCGGCATGGGTGAAAACACCATTCCGGATCAGTGTACCATCCAGATCGGCATTCGGTTTCCCACCACGGAGATCAAAAACGAAATTCTGGCCGAACTGGAGCGCGTTACGGCAAACAGCACGGTTGCAGATACCTGGGCGGAACTGGATACCAGCCGTTTGATGAACTGTATGGACACAACCGACGGTGTTATGGCGTTGTTTGGTCACCTGAAAAAAACCGCACAGACCTGCGGCTTTGGCGAGATCGACTGTTTCCAGGTCGGTGGTTTGTCCGACTCCGGTATCACCGTTGCGTGCGGTGTTCCCACTGTGTGCGGCATGGGGGCGCGCGGCGAAGGCAACCACACGCCTGACGAATATGCAGAAGTCGAATCTATGTTTCAGCGGTGCATTTTAGCGGCATGCGCAGCATGCACGCTGGAAGATGATTTCACAAAGGTATAAAAGAGAAAAAGGAGGAAAAACAGATGAAAGAAAAAAGCAAGAAAACAAGGAGAAAATCGGCATTGGTGCATGGGTTGCGCTGATCGTTCTGATCCTTGTCCTTTCCGGTGCGTTCCGCACGGTGGATGGCCCGCTTAAGGTGCTTGACTTTACCAACCTGTCCGGTTCGTTCGGCCAGATTGGTGACACTGGCGCCAACTTGATCGGTTCGGGCGGCACGGGCGCGAAGGACGGCTTTATGGCCGGTTTCAACCTCATCCTCGCTGTCATGTTTTTCTGCGGTCTGCTCGGCGTATTTGAGCAGCTCGGCGCATTCAAAGCTTCCGATGTTTTGTTCCGTCCGCTGCTGCGGCCGTTGATGGGTATTCCCGGCAAATGCGGCATCGCGTTCATTTCCAGCTTCACCGGTTCGGATGTGGCAGCTGTTATGACGCGCGAATTGTATGAGGACGGCGATATCACGGACGATGAACGCACGATCTTTGTTGCCTATCAGTATGCAGGCTCAGCCTGTATCAACAACACCATCACCGGCGGTGCACCGCTGGTTGCCATTTGCCCCGTAGCGCTGGGCCCGTGTATCGTGATCATGTTTGTCTGCAAGCTGATCGGCGCCAACATTGTTCGTCTGATCCTGCATGCAAAACGAAACAAGGCTTAAAGGAGGAGATTCTACATGAGTGCAGAAGTTCAAACGGCTGCGGCAGCAAAGCCGGCTGCGGCAAAAAAAACGTCTATCGTTGATACCTTCCTCAAGGGCTGTGCAAAAGGCTTCAAGGTCGGCATTGAAAACATTACGCACGCTATGATTCTCGGATATGTCCTCGTTTACATATTGCAGGAAACCGGCCTGATGGATTTGCTTGGCACCCTCATGTCGCCTGTTATGGGGTTGTTCGGCCTGCCGGGCGAGGCTTTCGCTGTGCTGATTTCCGCGTTCTTTGCCAAGGCCTCCGGTTGTGCAACCGCTGCATCGATGTATTAGGCAGGCACGTTGACGCTTGGACAGGCATCCATGATGCTGCCGGCCTGCATTTTGATGGGCACGCTGATCGGACACTATGCCCGCATCGTATTGGTCACCGATTCTAATAAGAAGTGGCATCCTCTCCTGATCGGTATCTGCCTGTTGGATGCTGCGATCAGCCTAGTTATCATGCGAATCATCCTGGCCGCTATGGGTGTGCAGTAAGCGACGCAGGAAGGAGTATCATCCATGTTATCCAGACAGCGCGGCCTTCAGTTGGAGGCATTTGGCTGCATCCTGATTGTTACGGTGATGCTGGCCGACCGATTTTTGTTTACTTTGCAGGATGGTTTTGTGCTGGCCACTGCAATCATTTCTGCGATTTTTCTGACTGTCGGCATCCGCGTAGTCAAGCGGGCGGATGAGCAGGAACAGCAAAAAACCAAATAATCCATTTCCTTTGATACCAACCATTTACATCCCTTCCCATACCCCCACACCGCTGTTTTCTGGCGATGTGGGGCTTTTATTTGTGATCTGTGCGGTGATATTGCTTCGTGTATCTCTGTATCAGTAGAAGCGATGAGCAGCAAAATAATGTGCATTGCCAAGCATCTGCAAAAATGGGATGCAAAAATGATGGGATTATGTGATACTAATAAACAAGGGGGGATGGGTATGCGCCGTATTCTAATTGTAGAAGATGAGGAAGCTATCGCAAATCTGGTTCGTACGGTTTTGACAGATGCCGGTTATCAATGCACATGGGCATCGGATGGCCTGCAAGCAGCGGATCTTCTGGAGAACCATTCTTTTGATCTGGCGCTATTGGATATCATGCTGCCGGGTGCAGACGGGTATGAGCTGCTGGAATACTGCAAGTTGCTGGAGATTGCCGTCATCTTTTTGAGCGCCAAGGGGGAGGTGGAGGATCGGGTCAGAGGGCTTCGCGCCGGGGCGGAGGATTATTTGCCAAAGCCTTTTGCATTGCCTGAATTGCTGGCTCGAGTGGACACCGTCCTGCGCAGATGCGGAAAAGGTGCTGGCATTTTGAAAGTGGCAGAGGATATCGAGATAGATACATCATCCCATATCGTGAAAAAGGCGGGGCAGCCGGTTGCCCTGACCGCGAAGGAATACGATCTTTTGGTGCTATTCGCGCAGAATCCAAACATTGTGCTCCATCGGGAGCGAATCTATGAGCGGGTCTGGGGCGAAGTCTATTTAGGCGATAGCCGCACGGTGGATTTGCATGTCCAGCGGATGCGGAAGAAGCTGGGATTGGAGGATCGGCTGACGGCCATATATAAAGTAGGGTATCGGCTGGAGGGACAAGCTTGAAATTATTCTGGAAGCTGTTTTTCAGTATGCTGCTTGTTACGGCGTTTGCCTGCTCCGTGGGCGTGTTTCTGCTTGTGGACGGGCAGTATCGTACATCCCTGTCCCGGGAAATGATCGCTGCCGGAAAGGAAAATGATACGCTGCGGACGACACTGGCACAGGAATTACAGATCTCGCCAACGCTGGCTGCGCGTGCTGCGGCACAGGCGCTGGGGGATGCGGTGCTGATGGGAAACGAACCGGATTGGGCTTACTGCCTAAGCAACCAAAAAGGAACGATTTTGGTAGGGCATGTCCGCCCGTTCACGGATTTGCGGTTGCTTGGCGCATTGGAAGAAAATCAGCAGGGATTTCGGTTGGTGCGAGGCACCCACAGCCATTATGTCCATGTGGTCAGTACGGTTTCTGTAAACGGGGAGACCGTTTATCTGGAAAACTGGAGAAATGTGGAGCCACTTTTGGTGGAACGGGCAGATCAGTATCGCGGTGCACTGGTCTGGATGGGAGTGATGCTGCTGATAGTGGGGCTGATCGCATTAGTCGTAAGTGCGTGGATCGCCCGCCCGCTGATGGAGCTTTCGGCTGCGTCGGCTGTGCTTGCAGCAGGAGACCTTTCCAAACGCGTCAAAATAACAAATCGGCAGGACGAAGTGGGAAAGCTTTCACAGGACTTTAACCATATGGCCGATCAGCTGGAACAGCAAATGGATCAGCTGGAGCAGCAAATGGAGCAGCTGGAACGCGCGTCAAAGCAGCAGGAGGCGTTCCTGCACAGCTTTGCGCATGAGACAAAGACGCCGCTGACCTCTATTATTGGATATGCGGAACTGCTGTTGAGCCATACGGATTCCCCCGACATTGTCCGGGAAGGAGCAGGGTATATTTTTCGGGAAGGGCGTAGAATGGAGCGCCTTTCGCAGAAACTGATGGAGTGGATTGTGCTGGAAAAAAGTGCTTTTTCCATGCAAGAGGTCGAAATGGGGCAGTATCTTGCAGCAATTGCCTGTACAGTCGAACCAGCGATGAAAAAGAAGGAAATCACTCTATTGGTAGAGGCTGAACCAAGTCAGATTTGGCTGGAACCGGATTTGATAGAAACAGTCTGCATGAATCTGTTGGACAATGCTGCAAAATCTATCGAGGGAAAAGGGAAGATTTTGCTGAAAGGGTCCATGCTGCCGGAGGGCTATCAAATTGAAGTGACAGACAGCGGAAAGGGCATTCCGCAGGAGGAACTCGGCCGAATCACAGAGGCGTTTTATATGGTGGACAAGTCCAGAGCCAGAGCGCAGGGGGGCGCTGGTCTGGGGCTGTCAATTTGTCGAAAGATCATTGAACTGCATGGCGGAACACTTTCGTTTGAAAGTGAGATTGGAAAAGGCACGTCGGTATATGTTGTGCTGAAAGGGGGCGGACCGAATGCGTAAGCTGACTTATGCGGCAGCTCCGCTTGTGCTTTTGGTGGGTGCGCTTTTGGCAGCGGTCTTTTTACCGCAGCAGATATCGCTTTGGAAGGATCGGGAAGAGAGGAACATGATGTATGTCAAGGAGATTGCGCCGGAGGAACGCAAAACGCTGGCCATAACCGAAAAAATGCGTCTGCTGTGGGATATGACATCGGTGCCGGATGCGTTGGGGAGAAAAGAAACGCACTCGATTTCGGATGAGGCTGACGATTCTCTTTCTGATGAGGTGGAAACGATGCTTCGCCAAGAGTTAAGCGCATGGCAGGACGGGGGGATTTTACCGGAAAGTGTGGATATTCAAGACTTTTTCTGCTCGGAAGACCGGATAATTCGGTATTATGATACGGCAAATCGGCTGCAAATGACGACATACGACCTGTATGCAGAGGATGCGCAGGGCAATGCAGTCCGCATGGTGTTAGATGAAGACACAGGCAGAGGATTGCAGGCAGAGGTTCGTCTGGCACAGGAAAAATTTCTTGCGGAAACTTCGGAAGCGGTAGGAGAGTGGTACTTCGATTCGCTGCGAGTCACCACAGTATTCAGACCGGCGAGCGAGGATACTGCTTGGTTTGCCATGGAAAACGAAAATCTGGTTTATCGGATCACGTTGGAAAGTGAAGGCCAGCAGATTTCGATTGTCCCGGTGGGACGGATGAGCCAGATATGGGATCAGAATGAAGATGATGCAACTTTGATGGGAAAAGGCGGTTGATTTGATGCAATTGCTTCGTATCATCAAAATACAAAAAGCAAACCGCTATCCAATATATTTTGAAGGAGGTATGCATCATGAAAAAGAGTAATGCGCTTGTTCTGGAGCTTCTGATTTGCATATGCGTCTTTGCGCTGGTCGGCTGCAAAGCGAGTGCAGTGGTGGAGGGAACCACAAAAAAGCCGCTGCCCACAGAAACGCAGATAGAGCAGGAACAGACAGATGAAACGTCTGAGCAGGTAGAGGAACTGACGCTGGAAGATTTGCTTGGTGAGGACTATATTGACCTCATCACTGAAACGATCACGATGAATATGGAAAACCGGATGGACAAAACACCGGAGGTACAGTACTACCCGATCGTGGAGCAGGCTCCCGTAACCGATTATGTGACCATTGATGCGGATTTGCCGTTTGAGATCAATGAAAATGGCGATGTAGTGATTACGTTCGCGGCAGGGACACTAACAGACGAGGCCCAGGGGGAGCAGCGCTTTATCCTGCCAAGGATGTACTATTAACAGTATGGGATCACATTTCTACACTTTGACCAACTTTCTTTTTGAATAAAACCATATCCAGCTTCTCCATATGAAAAGGGCGCGTTGCAGAAATGAAATCTGCAGCGCGCCCTTTTATGCGCCGTCCAAAGGAGTATGTAGCCGATAGGTTGTGGAA
>NZ_CAWVCU010000085.1:0-36741 GCF_963927765.1 uncultured Agathobaculum sp.
TCGATGATTTCAAACGCAATGCGGGTCAGCGCGCGGCGCACACCGTCCGCATCCATAATCACGGCCTTTTGTTCGGCCATCCTGCCACCTCCCATCGGAAAAATTTACAAAAAAACAGCCTCCTGCGCCGAAAGCAGAAAGCCGTACCCCAAAATTACACCTGTCCCCCATTCTCCGGCTGACGGCGTATGCACTGTTTTCTGCCTTGGCGGCTCACGGGCCGCGCCTTAAAGGCGGATTGTTTCATTTATTATATCGTATGAACGGGCTTTTGTAAACAGACGATACCACAAAACAATTTTGTTTTTTTATACAAATTTTGTTGCCGCCGCATAACGTAAGGATTCACGCAAAGCGGACATACTATGTTCGGCGGCACCAAACACATTTTATTGAAAGGCGGCGGACAAACCATGCGGGTATCTCCCTTCATTTCAGGCATTGCGACCGGTGCGGTCGCGGGCGCGGTCGTTTCCATGATGGCAGCGGGCGCGATGATGAATCCTTCGGTACGGCGCAGCGCGCAGCATGCGGCGAACAAGGCAGAGCACGCCATGCATAAGGCAGCGAACAACGTCGGCCACATGCTGGGCTAAGGCAGCCGGCAAAAAAACAGGGAGAAGCAGCGGCTTCTCCCTGTTTTTTCTATTTTATACAGTGTCTGCGGTGTGTCCTGCCTTTTTGTCATGCAAGCGCCGCGCCGCATAGACAACCGGCGTGTCAAGCAAGGACGTGAAAATAAAGATCACATAGCTGGACAGCGCGACTGAAATCAGCGTCGGCATATCATAAGTACCCCAGAACGCGAGGGTGGTGAACAGCACGGTGTTGACCAGCTGGGAAACCAGCGTCGAACCATTGTTGCGCAGCCAGAGGAACGCGCGGTGGTCGCCGGTGCGCTTTTCGGTCAGCGCCCACCATTTATGATACAGCCAAACGTCAAAAATCTGCGCGACCGCGTATACCGCAAGCGAGGACAGCATCATGCGCGGCGTGTTGGAAAACACCGCCTGCATGGACGGCATCACCCAGTCGTTTACCGACGGAATATAGTGCAGCCACGACTGCGACACCAGAATGAACAGCACATTCGCTGCGATGCCCGCCCAGACCGCTTGCTGCGCGGCTTTTTTGCCCGCGACCTCGCTCAAAATGTCGGTCACAAGGAAGGTAGTCGCAAACAGGATGTTGCCAAGCGTCATCTCCATGCCGAATGCATCCACCAAAATCATCACTTCGATGTTCGCCGCAATGGTCGCAAACACGGTGAACGCCATCAGTCCACCGGTACCAAACAGATAAAACCACAGCAGCACCGCGCCGTACAGCACCACAAGCGTTCCGATCAACAATAATTCATTTGTCATTTTACTTCTCCTACGCCAAAATCTGTATTTTCCAACAGAATATCCACACGCGGGTTGTCTCGGTAAAGTGGATACACGTCGCGCACAAAGGCTGCGCGTGACGCGTCGTCCGGCCGGACGGGTGTGGTGTTCGGAACCATGATGTTGACGCAGACGCGGTCAAAGTGCGCCAGACCGGTCTCAATGTCGTGCCGCATGCTGTCCGCCGTCTGTCCGGCAAGGCCGAACAGCAGGCAGCAGTCGTCAAAGTCCGCGGCGATTTTGGCGGGGTCGGTTTCGTCGATACCCTTGTCGAGCACCCGCTCGCGGTAGTCCGCGTCAAAGGTCTCCACGCCGATCTTGACATGCAGCGTGATCCCCTGCTCGGCAAACCGCGCACGCAGTGCGGGCAGCGTTTTGCGGAACAGCCAGTGGCTTTCGATGTGCAGGTCGCGGATGCCCTTTTCGTGGCAGACGCGCTCGACCTCACGGATGGTGGACTCCTCCAGCTCGGCAAACGAGCCGGAGTTGATCGCCTCAAGGCGGCCGTACCGTCCGGTCACCTGCGCGAGCGCCGCACGGTTGAGGGCGAGATTTGCTTGCTCATCGCGCGACGCGTCCAGATGGTAGTCGCAGAAACGGCATCGTTTCCACGCACAGCCCCGTCCGCGCAGCAGCACGATCTCGCGCGGATTTTTGTCCTCGATCACGGAATAACGGGTCAGCTCCACCGGTTTTCCCCTTTCTTTTGCAAAAAAATAAGGCGTACCCCAAAACGGTACACCATCCCTTGACCCGCGCCATCAGGCGCGCAATCAAACAGAAAATTTGCATACTTGCAAATTTTCATCAAAAATCAGGACATGCGCCTGATTTTTGATACAAGAAAGCGATTTTGTGTGCCGCTTTTGCGGCGCGCAAATATCGCGCCCGTGCTTTGTCCGCGCTCCGCGCGGCACAGCCCCCTCGATAAAAATCAAGGTTTTCATCGAAGTTGTTTCCGTAGTTTTGTTTAAAGACAGGATGGTTCCGAACTGTCTGTTATGGAATTGCTTTTCCATTATAACGGATTGCGTGCGAAAGTCAAGCATATACTTTCCCGAATGGAGGAATGAACATGCCACTGGACACCATCGCGCGTGTAAACGACGCTGTGCGCAGCGTCATTTGGGGTGTGCCCATGCTGCTTTTATTGGTGGGCACGGGCGTTTACTTCACCCTGCACACCGGCCTGTTCCAACTGCGGTACATCCGGCTATGGCTGGGGCGTACCGTACTGTCCTGCTTTTCCGGTAAATCACAGCGGGCGGGCGGCATCTCCCCCTTTGCGACCATGTGCACCGCGCTCGCCGCAACAGTCGGCACAGGCAACATTGCGGGCGTTGCGACCGCGCTGACCATCGGCGGCCCGGGCGCGGTGTTCTGGATGTGGGTCGCGGCCTTTTTCGGCATGATGACCGCGTTTGCGGAAAATACGCTCGGCATGCTGTACCGCGAAAAAGCACCGGACGGCGCGTGGCGCGGCGGGCCGATGTATTATCTGAAAAAGGGGCTGCACGCGCCCGCGCTTGCCGCGGCGTTTGCCCTGTTCTGCACGCTCGCTTCGTTCGGCATCGGCAACATGAGCCAATGCAACTCGATTGCAGGCGGGCTGCATGGTGTGTTCGGCGTGCCGCCGCTTGCGACCGGCCTTGCGACCGCCGCCCTACTGGGCGCAGTCATGCTGGGCGGGCTGGGGCGCATCACCCGCGTGACGACCGCGCTGGTGCCCGCCATGGCACTGTTTTATATGGGTGGCGCGGCGGTTGTGCTGTGGTGCCGCCGCGAGTTTATTCCACAGGCTTGTGGGCAAATCCTGTCCTGTGCGTTCGACCTGCGGGCAGCAGGCGGCGGCGCGGTCGGCTTCGGCATCCAGCAAGCCATTCGCATCGGCATTTCGCGCGGCGTGTTCTCTAACGAAGCCGGACTTGGTTCTTCGGTCATGGTACATACGGCAGCGGACGCAAAGGAAGCGTGCGAACAGGGCATGTGGGCCGTGTTCGAGGTGTTTTTCGATACAATCGTGATGTGTACGGTAACCGCGCTCGTCATCCTGACCGCTGGGGTATACGACCCCAACCGGTACGCGCTGGCCGCGGACACTCCCCTGCTCGACGCGCTGCCCACCGGTGCAGCGCTGACCGCGCGTGCGTTTTCCGTGGTGTTCGGCGCGCCGGGCGGCGCATTTGTCGCGGTATCGCTCGCGCTGTTCGCCTTTTCCACCCTGCTCGGCTGGTCGTACTACGGCCAGCGCGCCGCGGAATACCTGTTTGGGTCGCGTGTAGTGCCGCTGTATAAAGGATTGTTCGTCGCTGCGGCGGCCGCAGGCTGCGTCATGCGGCTGGATCTGGCGTGGGCGCTGTCCGACACCTTCAACGGCCTGATGGCGCTGCCCAATCTGGCGGGCGTGCTCGCGCTGCGGCGCGATGTGCTGGGCGAGTGGCGCCGCTACCGGCGCGCGCACCATATTATTTGACAATTCCCGCTATTTCTTCATCACCTCCCCCCACAAATTGCACAAATTTACGTTTTTTGCACCTAAAAACTGTTTTTGACCTTGTCAAGCCGGTCCAATCCATATAAAATAAAAGAGCATTGCAGGAATGAAACAAATATCCTGCAAAATGAAGGGGGAAAATGGAATGGATTTAACGGCAACCGTGTGGACGCTGCTCCCGCCGATCATTGCGATCGCGCTGGCGCTGATCACCAAGGAGGTTTATTCCTCCCTGCTCATCGGCATTCTGGCGGGCGCGCTGCTGTACACGGGCTTCAACCCACTGCATGCGGTCGAAACGACCTTCACGGTCATGGGCGGCAAGCTGGGTGACAACATTAACATTTGTATCTTTCTGGTGCTGCTCGGCATTCTGGTGTCGCTTGTCACCAAATCGGGCGCGTCGCGCGCCTATGGCGACTGGGCGGTTAAAACCATCCGGACACGCCGCGGCGCTTCGTTTGCCACCTCGTTCCTCGGCATGTTCATCTTTGTCGACGACTATTTTAACTGCCTGACCGTCGGCACGGTCATGCGTCCGGTGACGGATAAATACAACATCACACGCGCCAAGCTCGCCTATATCATCGACGCGACCGCTGCTCCGATCTGCATTGTCGCGCCGATCTCGAGCTGGGCAGCGGCTGTCGGCTCGTCTCTACCTGAGTCCAGCTCGATGGATGGCTTCTCGCTCTTTTTGCAGACCATCCCAATGAACCTGTATGCACTGCTGACCATCCTGTTCCTGATCTGGCTGATGGCGGTGGACTTTGACTTTGGCCCGATGAAGAAATATGAGCGCGCACACCGCGGCGAAGATCTTTCCCATCAGGAAGAGAACTACGTTGTCGGCGGCGCCGGCAAGGTGTACGACCTTATCCTGCCGATCTGTGTGCTGATCGTGCTGTGCATCTCCGGCATGCTGTATACCGGCGGCATTCTGGAGGGCGTTGGTGTGGTTGACGCTTTCGCCAACTGCGATTCCTCGACCTCGCTGGTACTGGGCTCGTTCTTTACGCTGATTTTCACCTTTATTCTGTATATCCCGCGCAAAGTGCTCACCTTTGGGCAGTTCTGCGAGGCGTTCACCGAGGGCTTTAAGTCCATGGTGCCCGCCATCCTGATCCTGACCCTCGCCTGGACGCTGTCCGGCGTATGCTCGGAGGATTACCTCAACATCGGCGGCTTTGTCTCCTCGGTGGTTAACGGTAACTCCATGGTGTCCATGCTGATGCCCGCGATCTTCTTCCTGATCGCGCTCGGCCTCGCTTTTGCGACCGGCACCTCGTGGGGTACGTTCGGCATCCTCATCCCGATCGCGGTTGCGGTGTTTGGCGATGCGCCGAGCACGATGCTGGTCATGACCGTGGCTGCCTGCCTGTCCGGCGCGGTTTGCGGCGACCATATCTCGCCCATCTCGGATACCACCATTCTGGCGTCCGCAGGTGCACAGTGCAACCACATCGACCATGTCTCCACCCAAATGCCCTATGCCTTGATGATCGCCGCGATCAGCTTTACCGGCTTCCTCGTAGGCGGCATTGTCGGCAGCGGCATTGTCGCGCTGGCGCTTGGCATTGTGCTGCTGGTGATCCTCACTCTGCTGATTACCGCACAGCAGAAGAAAAACCAAGCGTAAACGCAGCAATCTTTGACAACTGCATTACTTTATGGCTCCCCCATTTTGGGGAGCCTGTTCTCTGCATCTGACCCACCCCGATTGACCCGAAAGGAAGGAATCCCGTTGACCACCGATCTGACCGAAGGAAAACCCTCATCCAAGCTGTTCTGGTTTTCGCTGCCGCTGCTGCTGAGCGTCGCGTTCCAGCAGCTTTACCAGATGGCCGACTCCATGATCGTCGGCCGCTTTGCGGCAACACCCGCCGCTGGCGAGCTGGCGCTCGCCGCCGTTGGCGCAAGCTATCCGATCACCCAACTGTTTGTCGCGATAGCGACCGGCGTGAACATCGGCACCAGCGTACTGGTCTCCCAGCTGTTCGGCGCGAAGCGCTATCTGCGCATGAAAACCGCGATTTCCACTGCGCTGCTGACCACCACCGTGATCGCACTTATCCTGACCCTCATCGGCACGCTCGCCACCGGCGGCATCATGCGCGCACTGCAAACGCCGGAAAACATCTTTGCCGATGGCTCGCTCTATCTGCGGGTGTATGTATTCGGTCTGTTGTTTCTGTTCATCTATAACGTCTGCACCGGTATCTTCAACGCAATGGGCGACAGCCGTACCCCGCTCATTCTGCTGATTCTATCCTCGGTGAGCAATGTCATCCTTGATCTGGTGTTCGTTGCCGTGTTCCAGTGGGGCGTTGCGGGCGTTGCGTGGGCGACCTTTATTGCGCAGGGCTGCGCGGGTGCGCTGGCCTTCCTGCTGCTGCTGCGCCGGGTGCGCTCGTTCGACACGGGCGGACATTTCCTGCCGTTCGCACCCGAAATGCTGCGCCGCCTGACCAACTATGCCATTCCGTCCATCGCGCAGCAGAGCTTTGTCTCGGTCGGCAACGTCATCATCCAGTATTATGTCAACCTGTGCGGCGCGACCGTTATCGCGGGCTTTTCCGCTGCGACCAAGGTCAATATGTTTGCGCTGACCTGCTGCATGTCGTTTGCCTCCGGTCTGTCCAGCTATGTCGCACAGAACATCGGCGCGCGCAAGCTCGACCGCGTCAGCATGGGGCTGAAAGCAGGCGCCGCCTTTTCGCTGTCGCTTTCGGTCGTGTTCACCGCGATCTATCTGCTGTTTGCCAACACGCTGGTCGGTCTGTTTGTGCCGGCGGGCAGCGGTTCGGGGGTCATCGATGTCGGACGGCAGTATCTGTTCGTCGTCACGCCGTTCTACCTGATCGTGTGCATCAAATTCGTCTGCGATAGCGTGCTGCGCGGCGCGGGCGCGATGCGGCCGTTCATGATCACGACCTTTTCTGACCTCATCATCCGCGTGGTGCTCTCGATCGTGCTGTTCCACGTCTGGCGCGAGCTGGGTATCTGGCTGTCCTGGCCAATCGGCTGGTTCCTGGGTTCCGGGCTTTCCGTTCTGTTCTACAAAACCGGCGCATGGCGCAAAAACCTTCCCACGCTGTAATCAAACAGGGCTTCCCAAACGGAAGCCCTGTTTTTTTGGTATAATACGGCTTTTCTCCATGCAAAATAAGGGCGGGAAGGAAGGGGAAAAACCTTGCTAAAGCTCATCCATGCGAGTAAAATATATCATGACAGCGGTGTGCAGGCGCTGCGTGACGTCAACCTGCATGTGGCGGCCGGCGACTATGTTTCCATCACCGGTGCATCCGGTTCGGGCAAAAGTACGCTCATGCACATTCTCGGCCTGCTCGACACGCTTTCCGCAGGGCAATATCTGCTCGGCGGGGCGGATGTATCCTGCCTGCCGCCGCATACGCTTGCGCGGTTGCGCAGCGAGCAGATCGGCTTTATCTTTCAGGGCTTCCGCCTGCTGCCCGGCATGACCGCGCTGGAAAACGTTGCGCTGCCGCTTACCCTGCAAGGGATACCGCGCACCGAACGGCTGGAACGCGCCGAACAGGCGCTGGCGCGCGTCGGTCTGTCCGAGCGGACAACCCACCGGCCCGACCAGCTCTCCGGCGGCCAGCAGCAACGCGTGGCGATTGCCCGTGCAGTCGTCACCAAGCCGCGCGTCGTGCTGGCGGACGAACCGACGGCGGGTCTTGACCCCGAAGCCGCAGAAGATGTGCTCAGCCTGCTCGACGGTCTGCATCATGCGGGCCACACCATCGTACTGATTACACACGACCGCGCCGCCGCTTTGCGCGCAGCGCGTCGGCTCTATCTGGAAAGCGGCGTGCTTTCCGGCGGATAAATTCTTTCTGGGAGGCTGTTTATGAACCGACGGGACAAGGTAAACTATTATCTGGATATGGCGCAGGTCGCGCTTGAGCGCAGTACCTGCCTGCGGCGCGGCTTCGGCGCGGTGATCGTCAAAAATGACGTCATCGTGTCCACCGGCTACAACGGCGCGCCCCGCGGACGCGCTAACTGCATTGACATCGGTACCTGCATCCGGGCAAAAATGGGCATCCCGCGCGGCGAACGGTATGAATTCTGCCGCTCGGTACACGCGGAAGCCAACGCCATCATCGCTGCGCCCCGCGAGCAAATGCTCGGCGCGACGCTCTATCTGGTGGGACGGGATATGTCCACAGGAGAAATCATGCCGGACGCCAATTCCTGTCCGATGTGCAAGCGCCTGATTATCAACGCGGGCATTGAAAAGGTGGTCATCCGCCGGGATGCGGATACATACGACACGATTGATGTATCCGAATGGGTAGACCACGACGATATTTTAGAGGGAAAAATGGGTTATTGACCCGCTTTTCTACATAACCAAAGGAGGAAATTACCAATGGAACTGAAGATTTTTAAGTGCATGCATTGCGGCAACATCATCGAAATGATTGACGACCATCATGTACCGGTGATGTGCTGCGGCGAGAAGATGAAGGAATTCAAGGCGGGCGAGACCGACGGCGCAGCCGAAAAGCACGTGCCGGTCGTGACGGTCGAGGGCGACGTCATCCGCGCCAAGGTCGGCGAAGTGGCACATCCGATGACCGAAGAGCACCACATCGCGTTCATTTGGCTGGTGACCGATAAGGGCGTACACCGCGCTGTGCTCGACCACACGGGCGCGCCCGAGGCGGTATTCCGTCTGGCAGAGGGCGAAAAGGCTGAAGCCGTTTATGAGTTCTGCAACCTGCACGGACTGTGGAAGGCTTCGCTCTAAACCATTGTGTGATATGAAAAAAACAGGCTGCAAAAGCAGCCTGTTTTTGTTTCTTTTGCCGTTTCTCCTCTCTTTTTTCAATGTTTTTATCATTTGTTCACAAATTCTACACAAAAGAGTCGTATCCTGCCTTTTATATCTTTTGATCCATTCCACGAGATGGAAGAAAGGACATCCAAACATGACGACTTTTTTTGCGCGCTGCGACGCACCGCATCCGGACGCGTTCCCGCTGCTCGGCCTGCGGCACATCCTGCTTCTGCTGGCGCTCGCGGGCTGCATCATCGCAGGGCTGCTCTGGATCCGGCAATTACAGCCGCAGCAAGCGCAGCATGTGCTGTACGGCGCGGCGATCCTCGTTCCCACGCTCGAACTGAGCCACTCGATCTGGCTGTATTTGACGGGCACGACCTCGCTGGTCAAGCTGCTTCCGCTTCACCTGTGCGGCCTGCAAAGCCTGTTCATTCCGCTGGCCGTATTCACGAAGTTCACCTGTTTCCGCGATTTCGTGTATGCCACGTCGCTGCTTGGCGGTATTTTCGGCACAGTCATGCCCGCCGGTGTGGCGGATTATTACCCGCTACTGTCTTTCCAGACGCTGCAAACCTTTGCGCTACATGGCTTGCTGGTTTTTGTCCCGCTTGCGATGATCCTGTGCGGCCTGCACCGTCCATCCATCCAGCGTTTTCCCCGGGTGCTGTGCATTTTCCTGCTTGCCGCTCTGGCCGTCAGCATGGTGGACCAGCTGTTCGGAGAAAATTATATGTTCCTCTACGCTCCTCCGACCGGCACGCCGCTGGTATGGATTTTCAACACCTTTGGCCGCAGTATTTATCTGGGCTGCACCTTTGTCCTGCTGTCAGGCGCCAGCTTGCTCATCCATCTCCCCTTCCGTGCAGCAGCGAACGCAGATTCGGAGGATACGCCAATACCCTTGCCCGCACTGCAACGGCTGCACAAAAGCCGCCTTTGGCATCGTTCTTAAACAAGAAAAGCGTGTTTCCATTTTGGAAACACGCTTTTTTCATTCTTCTCAGTTCCGTTCGTCCAGATTGATGTAATCGACCGTCTTGGCCAGCGGCTTGTAAGCCGGGCGGATGATCTTGCCGCCGGTCGTGACCTCCTCCAGCCGGTGTGCCATCCAGCCGACAATACGCGCAGTCGCAAACAGCGGGGTGTACAGCGACTTGGGCAGACCGAGCATCTTATACACCAGCCCGGAATACATATCCACGTTGGCGCACATCGGCTTGTCGCTGCCCTTCTTTTCGGCAAAAATCGCAGGTGTGAGCTTTTCGACCAGCTCAATGAGATCCATTTCCTTGGAAAAGCCAGTCTTTTCGGCCAGCGGACGCGCCGCCCGCTTGAGCGCCACAGCACGCGGGTCGCTCTTGGTATAGATGGCGTGGCCCATACCGTAAATCAGGCCGGAGCCATCGCCCGCCTCGCCGTCCAGAATGCGGCGCAGATAATCCGCGACCTCGCCCTCGTCCGTCCAGTCGTGCAGGTTGGCTTTCATCTCTTCAAACTGCTTGACAACGCGCAGGTTCGCACCGCCGTGCCGCGGCCCCTTAAGCGCGGAAACCGCTGCGGCAATCGCAGAATACGTATCCGTGCCGGACGAGGAGGTGACGCGCACGGTAAACGAGGAATTGTTACCGCCGCCGTGCTCGGCGTGCAGGATCAGACAGCGATCGAGCAGCTTGGCTTCGTCATCCGTATACTTGCCGTTCGGACGCACCAGATGCAGAATGTTCTCCGCGGTCGAGCGTTCCGGATCGGGCACATGCAGGAACATAGAATCGCCGTCAAAGTAACGCCGCTTGGCCTGATACGCATGCGAGATGATAACCGGGAACTTCGCCATCAGACTAATGCCCTGCCGCATGATGTTCTCTACCGTGGTCTCATCCGGATTTTCGTCATAGGAATAAAGCGCCAGCGTTGCACCCGCCAGCTTGTTCATGATATCGCGACTGGGCGCGCGCATAATCATGTCTTCGGTGAAATTGTCCGGCAGCGCACGCTCCAGCCCGATCGTGTGCTGGAACTCCGCAAGCTGGCTGCGGGTGGGCAGCTTGCCGCACATCAGCAGATAGCCGACCTCTTCAAAGCCAAAGCGGTTTTCGTTTTCCAGACCATGAATCAAATCATATACGTTATAGCCGCGGTAGGTCAGCCGTCCTTCGATCGGCTCCCGCTCACCTTCGTTGAGTATGTAGCCGTGTACGTTACCCAACCGACTCGCGCCAACCAGCACACCCGTTCCATCCGCATTGCGCAAACCCCGCTTGATGCGGTAACGGGAATACAACTCCGATGGGATCTGGCTGTTCAAGCGAAAACTCTCGCTCAATTCGTGCAGGAGTTCCTCACTCACATAATTCGGCTGAATCGTCATCCGGCTTTCCCCTTTCCGTGCTTACCTTATCTTTATGAATATATTTTACTCCTATCCTGCATACATGTCAAATTCTGTTGCTTGTGTAAGCCTACAAAAACTATTTTTCTACACTTTTCTGCGTTGTTCACTCTGCCTGTACGCAAGTTATTTCCTCTTATTGTGCAAATGTTTTCTCGATTTGCCTTGCAAAAGCAGCAGAGCATGCAGCGACAAAAAAATCACGGCAAAAAGCCATGATTTTTTCTCTTCCTTTATTTAGGCTGTTTTTATCACATCAGATCCAGTAGCTTGTAGCAGCGCGCCTTGGTGTAGCTCTGCTTGAAGCTGTAAGAGGCAAGCTGGCCTGCCGTCTCATCCGAGCTCTCCTTCGCCGCGTTCGCCGCGCCGGAGTCGCGCTCCTCGACCCACTGCTTATAGCTTTCCTCTTCGGCGGCATACTGATCCGCATTCAAAACGGTTGCCAAATAATCATACATCTGCACCAGCAGATTATCCCACGCCTCAAACGAGCTTGCCGTCAGCGCCAGCTCATCCTCCTGCGTAGCGGCGGAGGCGATCTGAAGATCGTTCTGCTCGAGCGCATCCATCTGGCTGCTGAAATCCTGCTTCTGCTCGTTCTGCTTCTGCTCGGTTTCCTGCTGCTTCTGCTCGGCCTCCTGCGCCTTGGTCAGCTCGTCGCGCAGCTCGGAAACCTGCTTTTTCTGATCGCTGGTCAGCGTATCATCCGCATCGAGCGAATCCAGCTTGCCGGCAGCCGCGTCATACTTCTTATCCGCCAGATAGCTCTTCACTTCCTCAATATCCGAAGCGAACTCGCTGTCCGACTGCGCGGTTTCAGACTGGTCGATCAAATCCTCAATGGCCTCGTACAGCGCGGAATCCGGATCGGTCACCCGGTTTTGCAGCTGCTTGAGCAACGCGATCGCCTCGGTGTACTGACCATTATCCACATAAGCCTGTGCGGTCTGGAAGTCCTCCAACAGCTGAATGGTCGCATCCAGAGAGGAGGGGTCCTTTGCTTCCGCCTGC
Source organism: uncultured Agathobaculum sp. (assembly GCF_963927765.1). Taxonomy (NCBI): domain Bacteria; kingdom Bacillati; phylum Bacillota; class Clostridia; order Eubacteriales; family Butyricicoccaceae; genus Agathobaculum; species uncultured Agathobaculum sp. The sequence continues at coordinate 12,096 of NZ_CAWVCU010000085.1, forward strand.
GCAGCGGTATAATACTGGAGCGCCTTGTCAAAATCGCCGCGATTTAGGTACTTCTCCGCCAGCGTCAGGTTTTCGTCCGGCTGACGGCTCATGATAAACCAAATACCGCCGCCGATCAGCGCGATAATCAACACAACGACCACTGCGATCACCGCGCCCTTTTTCCCCTTGGAAGGCTTGCGATACGGCTGGTCATCCGGGTCAGGCTCGGAAAAATAGGTCGTGCGCGGTGTGCCGGACGAACGCGACGTACCCGATACGCGCGATGCGCGCGGCGTATCCGAAGGGCGGCGCATCGACGACAGCTCCTCCGCCGTCGGGATATGCGGATCGGTCGCGGCAAACGGATCGCCCGTAGTAACGCCGTCCCCTGACATGCTGTTACCGCGATGATCTTCCTTCATCGCCGCGTCAAATGCCGAAAGGTCGATCGGCCCTTTCAGTTCGTCGGGCAGCGAAGTAAAGACGGCGGTTTCATCGTTGACGCCCTCCTGCTCAACGACCGCGCCGCAGAATGGGCAGAATTTGCCCGCGATGGGCAGCTCCCTGCCGCAGTTCTTGCAAAGCATGGATGGTTCCTCCTCTATCATATACAAATATAACAATCCTATATTAGTATAACATGCAGAAAAGCGCTTGTAAACCTTTGTAACGGGAACCGAACAACCCAATTTTGCGTCTGGTATCTCAGCGGGAAATCATGGGAAAGCGGACTTTGTATCGAAACTGAAACCGCGCTTTGGCTTGACAAGCCATGTCCCACGACCGTACAATATACTTATTATGGAACAAGGGGGATTATGCCTTGAAAAAACGTCTTTTCAGCGGCCTTTTGGCTGCTGTCATGCTGCTGACCACCGCATTTGCCGCGGGTGGCGACGCAGCTGCCGAACAGGAAAACAACACTAGAACAGTGCTGACCTTTGCGGTCACCCTGCCGGATCAGATGGACACCGACCAGATGGAGGACAGCATGGTCACGCAGGTGCACACCGTGCTCCAAGACCGTCTGGAACAGCTGGCGCTGTCGGACGCGCAGATCACCTTCCCGGATGACCGCAAGACCGTCATTGTCACCCTGCCGGACGGCACGGACACCGCCCCGGCCGACGTTGCGGCCTTTCTGTCGCAGACCAATGCCCTGTCCATTACGGACGCAAACGGCACGGTCAGCCTGACCCGCACGGACGTGACCGCTGCGGAAGCCGGCCAGCCCGCGGAGGGCGACGGCGGTTCGGTTTACATACAGCTCACCTTGACGGACGACGCGCAAACGGCGCTTGCCGCGCTGGGCGAGGATGACGCGCTGTCCGTCACGCTGGACGGCGAAGCCATTGGCGAGACAGTGTCCTATGACGCAGATAACGCGGTGCTGAACATCACCGGAGGCTTTGACCTCAATGCTGCCAAGCTGTATGTTGCGCGCATCATGGCGGGCACGCTGCCCGTCACGCTGACGCTGACCGGAGAAACGCAGCCCGAAGAACCGGAACAGCCTGCCGAGCCTGCTTTCCCCGATATTGTGGGCCACTGGGCGGAAAATGCGCTGAACACGGCAGTCGATATGGGTCTGCTCAAGGGTACGGACGGCAAAATGCTGCCGGATGACCCGGTCAAGCGTTCGGAAGCCATCGTTATGCTCAACCGTGCGCTCGGCGCGAGCATCGCGGATGACACGAGCGGCCTGAGCGGCACGCCTTCCAACGCGTGGTACGCAGCCGACCTCGGCAAAGCCATTCACCTCGGCCTGATCGACGCGAACGACAGCCGCAACTTCGACACCGCCGCCACCCGCGCGGAAGCATTTGAGCTGCTCGCCCGCGCATTCGTCTTTGACCGCGCGGAAGCCGGTGCAGATGAACTGAGCGCTTTCACCGACATCGGCTCGATGACCGCAGCGCAGCAGCAGGCAGCAGCCGCGCTGGTATCTGCCGGTGTGGTCAACGGCGTGACCGATACCACCCTTGCCCCGCAGGCTACGCTCACCCGTGCGCAGTTTGTCACCATGATCACCCGCGTTGCGGATCAGATCCTTGCCCCGCAGGAGGAAACCGCAGATGCAGCTGCGGAGACCGGTGAAAATGCAGACACGGATACCGAAGCAAGCACCGAAACCGACACGGATGCCGAGACGGGTGCTGAACCGGCGGCGTCGCTGACCGGCAATGCCATTCTCGCTTTCCCGGAATACACGGTATCCGATACGGAACTGAACGGCGACCTGATTTTCGCCACTGCCGCGCAGAATACCACGCTTGACGCGGTCACTGCACACGACCGCGTGGTGCTCAAGGGCGCGGAAAACACCAAGCTCAACGTGCAGAACGGCTCTTACCTCTCCACCCTTGCGGTCGATCCTGCAGGCACGGCGGATGTGACCCTGTCGGACGATTCCTCTACCGGCACACTGGTCATCGCAGGCAAGGGCAACACGGTAAACTATACCGGTACGGCTGACAATATCGAGATCACCGCTTCCGGCCGCACGATCAACCTGTATGAGTTGCAGGCGGATACCGTGACGATCATCGGCAGCAACAATACGATTGTGGCTGACGGCTCGATCGGTTCGGTTGCCATCAATGGCGGTGCGAAAAACAACAAGCTGACGCTGAATGGAACGGTGGACAACCTGCTGGTGGCAGGCGTCGGCACAACAGTAGACGGCAAGGGCAAGGCCACCACGGTCGATATCCGTGCGGTCAACTGCACCGTATCCATCCCGGCGGATTCCATGATCGAAAACATCGACCCCGGTCTTACCGGCGTAACACTCTCGATGGGCGTGCCGGACAAGGTCAAGGCGGGTGGTTCGCTGGTGACCCAGGTCACCTTCCAGGGCGTAACCGAACCCAAGATCTGTTCCGCACAGTGGTATAAAAACGGCAAGCCAATGAGCGGCTATTCCAACGACAGCTTTGAGCTGACTGCGGACGCTGCTTCCCGCATCACAACCTATTTCACCTTCACCAAGGACATGGATACCAGCGTGACCATGGGCTTTAAGCTGACCTATGAAAACCCCTCGACCGGTGAAATCGAAGAGAAGTATGTGGAAAAAACGGTGCCGATCGAGAATTACTCGGACGAGTGGTACTATCAGCGCGATGTAAACCGCATCCTGAATCTGGTCTCCTCGACCTATCGCGGCAATTACACCACGTCTTATGCGATCAACAACGATTATCAGACCTATGAAAAGGAAGTCTGGGTCAATGCCAAAGGCTATTCGAGCAAGACCCAGTACCTTGTCTGGATCAATCGCGCCTACCAGCACGTCAACGTATTCCAAGGCTCTAAAGGCAATTGGAAGCTGATCAAATCCTTCCTTGTCGGCACGGGCGCAGCCTCCACGCCAACGCCCACCGGCCTGACGACGGTCTCCTATAAGTCCGCGGGCGGCTGGACGACCAGCACCTACACCGTGCGCCCGGTCGTTGGCTTCTATCCCGGCACGGGCTATGCGTTCCACTCGCGCCTGTGCTACCCGGGCACGGATACCGAATATGACTTCAGCGCGGGCTATCCCGTCTCGCACGGCTGCGTGCGCATGTACAAGAACGACATCAAGTGGATCTACAACAATATCCCGGTCGGCACGACGGTCGCCATTTACTAATGCATAATAAAAAGGCTTGGAACTTCGGTTCCAAGCCTTTTTTCTGTCTGTTCATCCTTTTTTCCGCCGCAGGCTGTCCGCAAACAGCGCAATACCTGCACAAAGCGCGGTCGCCATTATCAGCGTGACCAGCCCGCCAAGCTGGATGGTCATATTCTCCGTTCCGCCCGCCTCAATGAACTGCTCATACCCAATATCCAACCACAGCGCGTTAGACGGTAGCCAGATCACAGCATACACCCCCAGCATAACCGTACTGGCGAATGGCACCCGGCCGTGCGTCACGCGCCACAGCACCAGCAACACCACAACCAATACCGCTATAACGATGGCTGCGCCGTTCAGCGCATCTTGTCCCGCGTGCAGAAGCGACTGTTCAAATGCATTTCGCTCGTTTACTGTCGCCAGCGGCACGCCGTAGTCCGGCATGTTCGCCAGCGCAGCCTGCGCGCGCAGATATCCAATCGCACCCGTACCCATCAGGCAGGGTAGCACGGGCAGCACGACTGCGAGCGGCCGGAATCGGGTTTCTGCGTCCATACGGCGGTAAGCCAGTGAAAACATCGCCACCATCACGAGGAACAACGGCACTGCTGCCACTGCATAGAGCAACAACCAAGGCTGATGGCTGTTGATGTTCACATCCCCCGCGCTATACATGACATAATAACGGCCAATTTTGGCAGCTTCATAGTCGAGCAGTAACCAGCTTAACCGTTTGAGCAGCCACCACACCAGCAATTCAAACACCCACACGATGCCGAACAGCCGGTCAGCCATGCACACACGTCGGCGGCTGACCGTTGTATCCACGCCAAGCACAGAAAAGCGGTCGCATTGCTTGTTATGCCATACGCGGAATGCGACATACACCACCAGAATGACCACCAGATTACGCAGCACCGCCGCCTGCCCGAACAGGCTGCCGCAATACGCCGCCGTAAGGATGAGCACAACCGCCGCAAGCAGCATTTTGTCGTCCACGCTGCCCAGCCGATCAGCCAAATAGTCCTGCGGTGCGAGATGTCCATCAAGTGGCGGCGCAGCCGCCTGTTCGTTCGGTGTGTCGGCGGCATCTGTCTGCTCCGCCTCCTGTGACTGCCCGTCTTCCCGCACAGCCCCCGCCAGCAGTTCATCGACCGTGATGCCGAGGATTTGCGCCAGCGGCGGCAGCAGCGTCACCTCCGGGTAGCTTGCGCCGTTTTCCCATTTGCTGACCGCTTTATCCGAAATTAGCAGCCGTTCAGCCAGCTGCTTCTGCGTCATCCCAAGTGCTTTGCGCCTTTGCGCAATCAATGCGCCTGTATTCCTTGCATCCATCTGCTCCACCTCCCTTTTCCTGCTTTCAGCATAGCAGAAAGCAGCCCCATGGGCAACCGACAAATGGAAGAAGGGCGCTCTACCAGCGGTAGAATGCCCTTCCAAAGTGCGTTAATCCACGCAGATACGCTTGAACATGCGATAATGCAAGCCGTTTTCGTCCCGATATTCACCGCGCTGCTCAAACGTAAATTTGTGATAGAAGCCCTGCGCGCGCGCGTTCTCCGACGCAACATGTGCACATAAGTAGTCCTTACCGAGCGCGCGGTACACGCTGATGGCCTGCCCGAGAATTTGCCCGCTCAGGCCGTGGCCACGATACGCTTTATCGATGCAGAAGCCGCCGACCAGACCGACACCCGGCTCCTCATCATACCACGTTTTAAGATAAACGAGCGCCACCGGCGTGCCGTCCTCCAGACAGCCAAAGCAGCACGAGCGCGGCGACACGCGCTGCGCGCGCTCAACATCGGCCAGCAGCGCGGCAGCGTCCAGCCCCGCGTCCGTGCCGTAGGCGTTCTGATGCAGTTCACGCATGAATGCGACGATTTTAGCAGCGTCGGCTTCGTCCATCGGGTCGGCGCGGCGGAACCAGATTTGCGGCGTGGTCGGTACGCCCTTATTATCCGTCCAGCCGATGGAGGCAAAGGTGGAAAGCTCCTGCGGCAGATGGGAAGCATCGTTTTCGTACACGACCTCGATCTGATCCGGACCATTAAACTCAAATTTGGCAACGCAGGTGTTATCGCCCCAGCCGATTTCTCCCATCTGCTCAGGCGCAAAGCCGTGCGCAATGGTCAGCGCGCCGCGAATCGCCGAGCCATGTGTCACGACGGCGAAGGTCTGCCCCTCGTGCTCGGCCACCAACCGACGCACACCGTCCAGCATGCGCCGACCGGCCTGCATGACGCTTTCACCGTGCGGCGGCACCGCATCCCACGGGCGCGCGCGCCAGACAGCGTATTCCTCCGGCCAGATGCGCGGCAATTCAGCCCACGGGATATCCTCCCAGTCGCCCATGTCGATCTCGCGCAGCACCGGACGGATTTCCACGTTCAGCCCATGCGGCGCGGCGACGGCCTTTGCAGTCATGCGCGCGCGGAACAAATCAGACGCATAGACCGCGTCGAGCGTCACGTTCTCAAACCGTTTCGCCAGATAGGGCAGCTGCTCATATGCGCGGGGCGTGAGCAGGCTGTCATACTGCCCATGGCAGCGGCGATAGACGTTGCCCTCGGCTTCCGCATGGCGGATGAGGTAAACCGTGGTCATGCTTTAGACCTCCACCGCACCGGACAGCTCGGAAACCGACTTCACGCCGTGCGCGTCCATCCATTCCTCCAGCTCGCGCAGTGCCTTGACGGGAGCCATCGGGTCGGCAAACATGACCGTACCCATTGCGATTGCATCCGCACCTGCGAGCAGCATTTCCACAATATCCTTGCCCGTGCGGATGCCGCCCATGCCCAGAATCGGCACGGAAACCGCCCTGCGCACCTGATAAACCATGCGCACCGCGACCGGGAACACCGCCGGGCCGGACAAGCCGCCCATGATGTTGGACAGGATGGGCTTTCTCATCTCGATATTGATGCGCATGCCGAGCAGCGTATTGATGAGCGAGAGCGCGTCTGCACCCGCAGCTTCGGCGGCGCGCGCGATCTCGGTGATGTCGGTGACGTTAGGTGACAGCTTTACGATCAGCGGCTTTTTCGCCTTTTTCTTCGCCGCCGACACCACTTCCTCGACCATGTCCGACCGCGTACCGAACGCCATGCCACCGCACTTGACGTTCGGGCAGGAGATGTTCATTTCAATGAGGTCTACGTCCGCATCCGAAATTTTCTCGACCATACCCTCATATTCCTCGACCGTGTTGCCCGACACGTTCGCGATGATCGCGGTGTCGTACTGCCGCAGGAACGGGATCTGCTCCTCGATAAAGCGGTCGATACCCGGATTTTGCAGACCGACGCAGTTGAGAATGCCCGCCGGGGTCTCCGCGATGCGGGGTGCGGGGTTGCCAAGGCGCTCGGTCGGGGTCAGGCCCTTGACGCCGATGCCGCCGAGCAGGGACAAGTCAAAGAACTCGCCGTACTCATGGCCGAAGCCAAACGTACCGGATGCGGTCGTGATGGGGTTTTTCAGCTCCACGCCGCAAAAATTCACTCTCAGATCCGCCATTACCACTCGACCTCCTTTGCGTCAAACACCGGCCCGTCCTTGCAGACGTGACCGTAACGGGTTTCGCCGTTTTCGCTCTTGAGCGCACATGCGCACACCAGACATGCGCCGATGCCGCAGCCCATACGCTCCTCCATCGAGACCTGACAGGGTAGACCCGCTTCTTCCGCAATCGCGGCGATGGCTTTGAGCATCGGCTTCGGGCCGCAAGCCGCAACGCCGGTCGCGTCCGCGACGAGCTCTTTCAGCACATCGGTGACAAAGCCGTGCCGCGCATACGAGCCGTCGTCAGTCGTGACGAACGCTTCACAGACGGCCTTGAAATCGTCCTCGAGAATCACTGCATCTTTGTTGCGGAAGCCGAGGATAGCACGCGGCTGCGCACCCTCGCCCGCTGCCTTCTTCACGCACGCGAGCATGGGCGGCACGCCGATGCCGCCGCCGATAAAGACCGGCTTTGCGCCGAGGGCAGCGGTGTCAAACCCGTGGCCGAGCGGCCCGAGCACATCCAGCTCGTCCCCTTCCTTGCGTTCGGCAAGCCACTTTGTGCCCTCACCCTTGACCTGAAACACGATGCGTAAATTGCCATCCTGCCAGTCGCAGATCGAGATCGGGCGGCGCAGCAGATTGCCCTCGCCGCACGCGATGTGCACAAACTGGCCGACCTGCGTCTGCGCACAGATCGCAGGCGCGTGCATGGTAATGGAATATAAGCCTTCGCCCAGCCGCGCACATTCCGCGACCCGGCAGATTTCCTGAATCGACATACCTCTTTCCCCTTTCAGTCATTGCTGCTTCTATTGTACAGGAATTTTGCGCAAAAGGGAACACAAAAAGGACAGGCAAGCCTGTCCTTTTTACTATTTTACTTTTGCTTTACTGCGCCGTCCTTGATGATGTCCCAATTCTTGCGCAGATAATCCCAGCCGGAGTAGATCGTCACCAACGTGACCACCCAGCCGACGATGGCAACCAGCGTGACCGAGGAAATATCACCGGACAGCTGCTGCGCATACTGCGGCGGCATGAGCCACAGCGGGCCGTTGCCAAAGTCCATGTTCGGAAACAGGATGTAATACAGGTAAATGACAATGATGCCGCCGATCTGCACGCAGGTTTTAACCTTACCCGTCCACGTCGCGGCAAGCACGCGACCCTTGTTCGCCGCGACCACGCGCAGCGACGTGATGATCAGCTCACGTGCTAGAATGACGCATACCATCCAGCCCGCGATTGCGCCCTGCTCGGCAAACAGGATGAGCGCCGAAGATACGAGCAGCTTATCCGCCAGCGGATCGACGAACTTGCCGAAGTCGGTCACCTGATTGTACTTGCGGGCAACATAGCCGTCGAGAAAGTCCGTAAAGCTCGCCACACAGAACAATACGAGCGCGACTACCGTCGCGGTCGGGAACTGATAGGTCGGCACAATACTGTGCGCCGTGGCGTCCTGATCGAAAAGCAGCATCGACTGCGACGCGAAATACAGAAAAAACGGGATCATCGCAATGCGGGTCAGCGTGATTTTGTTGGCTGCTGTCATTTTTATTCCCCCTTTTGTTGTACGCCGAGCAGGTCAGGCCCAAGGCTTTCCGTGATGCGCACGGAGACAAACTCGCCCTCCTGCGGCTCGCCGTCGCTCTCGAAATACACATGCCCGTCGACCTCGACCGAATCGGCATAGGTGCGGCCAAACCAAAGCTGCTGCTCGTCGCCGAAGCCTTCGCAGAGTACGTCCATCGTCTCACCGTGACGCGAGGTATTGTAATCGTCCAGCACGCCGGACTGCAATTCCTCCACAATCAGACGGCGATTGGCTTTGGTCTCCGCGTCGATTTGGTCGGGCAGCTCGGCGGCCTCCGTCCCTTCCTCGGGCGAAAACTCGAACACACCAACGCGTTCGATCTGCGTCTCCTGCAGGAAGCTGCACAGCTCTGCAAATTCCTCCTCGGTCTCGCCCGGCAGACCGACGATCAGGCTGGTGCGCAGCACTAGTCCCGGAATGCGCGTACGCAGCTTTTCGATGAGCGCGGCAAACTCCTCGCCGTCGCCCGGACGGTGCATCGCACGCAGAATGCGGCGCGATACATGCTGAAGCGGGATGTCCAAGTATTTCACGATCTTCGGCTCGGACGCAATCACGTCAATCAGTTCTTCCGTGATCTGATCGGGGTACAGATAGTGCAGACGCACCCATGTGAAGTTCAGCTGACACAGCTGCCGCAGCAATTCGGGCAGCAAACGCTTGTGCGCGGGCAGGTCCATACCGTACTTGGTGATGTCCTGGGCAATAATGATCAGTTCCTTGACCCCTGCATCCACCAATTCCCGCGCTTCTTCGAGCAACGCGTCCATTTCGCGCGAGCGGTACGGCCCGCGCAGCTTGGGGATGATGCAGTAGCCGCAGCGGTTGGAGCAGCCCTCCGCGATCTTAAAGTACGCAGTGTAGGACGGGGTCAGGCGATTGCGGTCGCCGTCGAGCGCTGCCGCCGCCATATCCGCCATGTACGCGGCCTTTTGGCCGCCGAGCGCGGCATTTGCCGCGTCCACGATGTTTTCATAGCTGCCCGTGCCGCAGATCGCATCAATTTCCGGCAGCTCCTTTTGCATTTCCTCCGCGTAGCGTTGCACGAGACAACCCGTGACAACCAAGCCCTTCATCTTGCCGGCCTGCTTGTACTGCGCGGTCTCCAAAATGGTCTCGATGGCCTCGCTCTTGGCGGCCTCGATGAAGCCACAGGTGTTGACCACACCCACATCAGCCTCGGCCATGTCCTCGGTAATTTCCCAGCCCGCTGCACGCAGCAGAGCCAGCATGTGCTCGCTGTCCACCAGATTTTTGGCACAGCCGAGCGAGATCAATCCGATTTTCGGCATTCGATCTCTCCTCTCCGGTATTTTCATTCATTATACAGGATTTCCCTGTGTTTGTCACGCCAGAAGCGCTTCCATTTCCCCAATCAGCTCGTCAAACAGCTTTGTCGCATCCTCGACCGGGGCGGGGCTCGCCATATCGACGCCTGCGCCGCGCAGAAGCGTCACCGGGTCGGCCGAGCAGCCGCCGGACAGGAAGCCGATATAGTCGCGCACCGCGCTCTCGCCCTCGCGCAGAATACGGCGCGACAGCGCGATCGCCGCAGCGTAGCCGGTGGCGTACTGATAAACGTAGTAATCATAATAGAAGTGCGGGATGCGCGCCCACTCGAGTGCAATTTCATCATCGACGATCATATCCGACCCGAAATACTGCACGTTCAGTTCCTTGTACAGCGCGCAAAGCGCCTCGGCAGTCGTACCCTCGCCGCGCTGGGTCATTTCGTTGACGCGCAGCTCGAACTCCGCGAACATGGTCTGGCGGTACAGCGTGCCGCGGAACTGTTCAAGAAAATGATTGATGAGATAAGCGCGCTGCTTTTTGTCCTCGGTGACCGACAGCAGATACTCCATCAGCAGCGCTTCGTTGCAGGTCGAGGCGACCTCAGCTACGAAAATCACATAGTCCTGATAGGCGGTCGGCTGGTGCTTATTGGACAGGTAAGAGTGGATCGCGTGGCCCATTTCGTGCACGAGCGTAAACACATCGTCGAGCGTACCCTTAAAGTTCAGTAGCACAAAAGGATGCACGCGCGCGCCCGCCGAGTACGCGCCCGAGCGCTTGCCCTGATTTTCGTATACGTCGATCCAGCCATTGTTGAAACCCTCGCGCAGCAGGTTCAGGTAGTCCCCGCCGAGGGGCGCGAGCGCTTTCAGTGCGATTTCCTTGGCTTCGTCAAAGGTGAATTTCATTTCCACGCCCTCGACCACCGGCACATACAAATCGTACATGTGCAGTTCATCCACACCGAGTGCACGGCGGCGCAACGATACATAACGATGCATCGGGGCAAACGAGCGGTGGACTGCGTCAATGAGGTTGTGGTAAATCGCGGGGTCGACCTCGGTGCCATCGAGTGCGGCAGCGAGTGTCGAGGGATATTTGCGGGCGTTCGAGAAGAACAGCAGCTGCTTCATCTGCGCGGACAGAATCGCCGCAGCGGTATTGCGGAACTGGCCATAGACCGAATAGAGCGAATCGAATGCGGACTTGCGCAGCGTGCGGTCGTAGGACTGCATGAGCGGAATATACGTGCCATGGGTCACGGGGTGCTTATTTCCGTCCTTGTCGACCGCGTCCGGGAACTGAAGGTCAGCGTCGTTGAGCATGGAAAACACGTCATCGGGCGCGGCGGCCATTTCACCGGCGGCGGCAAGCAGCGCCTCTTCCTTATCCGACAGCACATGCTCCTTACGGCGGCGCACACGGTCGATGTTCCGGCGGTACAGCTCAAGGTCAGGCGCGGTTTGATAGAAGCCCTCGAGCGTATCCTCCGGGATGGCAAGCAATTCAGGCGTCTGGAACGCCGCTGCCGACTGCAATTCGACTGCCAGCCGCATCACTTGACTGACCATCTCCTGATAGGCCGCAACGCGGGTATCCTCGTCGCTTTTGCGCTGCGCATAGTGCACCAGCGCGTCAAACGCAAGGCTGATTTCATCATCCAGCCGCAGGTAGTCCAGCAGCGTCTGGGCGCTCTCGCCCAGACGGCCGCGAAACGCCTGCACCCGCGGCACATACTCCTTGGCCGCAGCCAGTGCCGCGCGCCAATCGTCATCGGTGGCGAACAGATCATGGATGGCCCATTTGTCCTGCGCGGCAACCTCCGCGCGGGCAGGGATCTGCATGGTTTCCATGGAAATACTTCCTTTCCGGTATGAATTTCAATACTCTATTATGATACCCCAACTGCATGGCGTATGCAAGCAAAGCGCGGTAAAATCGGCGTTTTTTCCGAAAAATACAAAAGAAGCGTGCTTTGCACGCTTCTTTTTATTCAAACGTATCCGGGATGCTCTGCCCGTACTCTGCAAGCGCGTCGCGGATATCCTGCCACGAGAAGCCGCGCCGCTGCAAAAAGGCAACTGCCTTGTCGATTTCTTTCCGATCGGACACATCGCCGCGCAAACGCTTGTCCAGCAGCGCGACCAGCTGCGCGCGGTCGGGCGAAAAGCCAGCCAGCGCGGCTTCCGCCGTCTCTCGGTCAACCCCGCGGCGCGTGAGCTCCTGCCGGATGCGCATTTCACCGTACCCTTTGCGGGCGCACGAACGCACAACGCTTTCCGCATACGCCGTGTCATCCAGCAGATGCCGCTCGGTCAGCCACGCAAGCGCATAGTCCGCGGCTTCTTCGTCGTGACCCTTGTCCAGCAGCTTATCGCGCAAGCCTTTGGCGCTGAGCGCGCGGTAGGACAGCTGCTTGGCGGCAGCGTCCAGCGCTGCGCGGTATTTATCCTCGCTCATTCTTCGTCGAGATCGTCAAAATCGTCCGCGTCGATCGAAACCGCCTTGGATGAGCTGGCCTTGGAGGCAGCAGGCTTGGAGACGGGCGCGGCGACCGGTGTTCCCGGCTTGGCCGTCATTGCCTGATGCGCGTTGCGGCGCTCTTCCTCGACCTTTTCCATGATCTGCTTCTGCACATCGTCCGCGATCTCCGGATGATCCTTGAAATACTGCTTGGCGGCGTCGCGGCCCTGTCCCAAACGGGTCTCGCCCATGGAGAACCATGCGCCCGACTTGTTGACGATGCCGTACTTAACGCCGAGATCGACCAGCTCACTCGTGCGCGAGATGCCCTCGCCGTACATGATATCGAACTCGGCTTCCTTGAACGGAGGTGCGACCTTGTTCTTGACCACCTTCACGCGCGTGTGGCTGCCGATCATTTCCGTGCCGTTTTTCAGGTGTTCCATGCGGCGCACATCCAAACGCACAGACGCATAGAACTTAAGCGCGCGGCCACCGGTCGTGACTTCCGGGCTGCCGTAAATCACGCCGACCTTTTCGCGCAGCTGGTTGATGAAAATAGCCACGCAGTTGGACTTAGAGATCGAACCCGCCAACTTGCGCATCGCCTGGCTCATCATGCGGGCGTGCAGACCAACGAACGAGTCGCCCATTTCGCCCTCGATCTCGGCACGCGGGGTCAGCGCAGCGACCGAGTCAATGACCACAATATCGATCGCGCCCGAGCGCACCAGCGCTTCCGCGATGTCCAGACCTTGCTCGCCGGTATCCGGCTGGGAGACCAGCAGGCTGTCGATATCGACGCCCAGCGCCTGCGCATAGACAGGATCGAGCGCATGCTCTGCATCAATGAATGCGGCAGTGCCGCCCATCTTCTGCGCCTCGGCCACGCAGTGTAGCGCAACCGTGGTCTTACCGGAGGATTCCGGCCCGTAAATCTCCACAATACGACCGCGCGGCAGACCGCCGATGCCCAGCGCAAGATCCAGACCAATCGAACCGGTCGGGATATGGTCAATATTCATACCGGCGTTTTCGCCCAAGCGCATAACCGAACCCTTGCCGAACTGCTTTTCGATCTGTCCCAGCGCGGCCTCGAGCGCCTTCTTTTTATCGGCCGCAGGCGCGACCGGTTCCAACTGTTTCTTGGTAGCCATGAAAAGCCTCCTGCACGTTTCAAAAATTCCTGCTCTTATTATAGCAGTGTCAAAAAACAAAAGCAAGAAAAATCGAAAATTTGTTCGTTTATTTTTTGCATAAAAAATGCCCACCTTTCGGATGGGCACCGCGTCCGCTCATTCCAGCGGATCGTTGATTTCCGTATTGTAGCCATAGACGATGCGCGGCACACCGGCAAGATCCTCGGTGATGCCGATACCGCCGAAGCGGTTTTCCTCCAGAATTGCGGCAACATCGTTCGCCTGCTGCCAACCGCACTCGAACAGGATCACCCCGCCTGTCACCAGCAGCGATCCCCACTTGGAACAGATCGAGCGGTAAAAATCCAACCCGTCCACGCCGCCGTACAGCGCCTCGTGCGGCTCGTAGTTGTACACACTCCTGTCCAGTTGGTGCATCTCCGCGCGGGTGATATAAGGCGGGTTGGATACGATGATATCAAACTGACCCATATTGCCCGGCGGGCGAAAGCGCACATCCGCATTGACCGCCACGAACCGGCTCTGCACGCCCAGCCGACGCGCATTCTCCCGCGTGACACGCAGCGCGCCTTCGGAATTATCCACACCAGCCACATGTGCATCCTTTACCATATGCGCGACGGTGATACCAATACAGCCTGAACCACAGCACAAATCGAGAATACGGGGCGATACCTTTTTCTTTGCCTGCTCGATCACCAGCTCACACAGCGGCTCGGTATCCGCGCGCGGGATAAGAACATTTTTATCCACCTGAAAGGTCAGGCCGTAAAAATCCCATTCCCCGAGGATATACGCCAGCGGCTCGCCATCCAGACACTTATCGCAGAGTAAATTCGCATAATCAACGGTCGCATCATCTAAGTACAGATGACCCCATTCGCCTGTTTTATTCTTGTCCACCTTGCAGGCATACGCGGTCAGCTCGCGCGCAGACAGCGACGGCTGCGGCTCGTCCGCTTCCTTGAAGCGGTGGAACAGCTCCATGTACACGTCGTTGATCGTTTTAGTCAATTCAATTCACCTCTTTTTGTGAAATGAGCACGCAGAATGTTATCGCACCCCTCCCCTCTGGGGTGGCAACCGTGCCGGTTGTTCTGATCCTGCGAAAAGGGCGGCAGCCGCAAACAGGAACCCTGCTTTGCGCGCGCAGCGCGCCCTTGAGAAAAAGGGGTGATTCACAAGAGGGGAGAAACCCTTGGTGTCTCCCCTCTTCGCGAGCCGCAACGAGTGTGCATGCGAGCAACCGCCGCATAGCGGCGGCTCTTAGCGAGTCGTAGTGTGCCTGCGGCGCACAGCCGCATCATTCTCTTCTCTTGAATAAAGCCTATTACCAGTTATCCGAGCCATCCTCCGGAATGACTGCCTTCATGCCGGTGATTGCCACCTCAATCATGGAGTCATCCGGCTCGAACACGGTCAGGTGCTGGATCATCAGACCCGGCCAGCGCAGCGCACGGGATACAATGCTTTCCGACCGTCCCGCATAGCGGTTAAACTCATAGCTGATGCCGACCACCAGCGGCAGCAGAACCAGATGCGCGAGCATACGCAAAAACGGGTTGGTGATGTCAACGATGGAAAAGACAATGGACGAAACAATGGTCGCAATGATAATCAGCACAAACATGAAGCTGGTGCCGCAGCGGGGATGATACTTGTTCTGACGGCGCACGTTTTCCACCGTCAGCTCCTCCCCTGCCTCATAGCAGAAAATGGTCTTATGCTCCGCACCGTGATATTCAAAGGTGCGGCGGATATCCTTCATATGCGACACCGACCACATGAAAATCAAGAAGATAATCACGCGCACGATGCCTTCCAGCACATTGCGGGCAAGCACGCCCCAGCTTTCCGGCACGAAGCCGCCGAGAAAGCTCGGCAGCAACAGGAACAGCGCAACCGGCAGCGCAATGCCGATCACGGTCGAAATGCCGAGGATGAATTTGTCCAGCCCCTCCGAGCCGAACTTGCTTTCCACCCACAGTTCAAACTTGGAGGGTGGTACATCGGCTTCCTCATCCTCAAAAAAGGATGCCGAATAATTGATGGCTTGAATGCCGTCCTTCATGGCCATGAACAGACCGTAAGCGCCGCGAAAGACCGGCTTTTTCCACAAAGCGGACGGCTGATGTGCGTCCTCTTCTTTTGTCACCAGTTCACCGTTGGCACGGCGCACGACGGTACAGGTCTTTTTGGGGCCTTTCATTACGATGCCCTCAATGATGGCCTGCCCGCCGATGGTGGTTTTCTTTTGTGTTGTCATGGGTTATCTCCTTCGGGGGTATAGGGGTTGTCCGGCACTTTCGGAATCGCGCCCGTGATGCCGAGCGCTTCCTCCGCTTCGGCGGCGGGCAGCGAAACGGTCACGGTCGTGCCCGCGCCCAGCGTAGACGCAATATCCAGCGTGCCGCCGTGCAGCGATACGATCTCGTCGGTGACAGCAAGGCCGATGCCGCTGCCGCGCTGCTTGGACGAACCCTTATAAAATTTCTCCTTGACGAACGGCAGCTCGGCCTCCGGAATGCCCTGACCGTAGTCGCGTACGGATGCGACCACCTTGCCGCCGTCCCGCCGCAGGGTGATGTCGATTTTCTTGCCGTCGCCGCCGTATTTTGCGGCGTTATCCAGAATGTTGAGAAACACCTGCTTCATGCGGTGGCGGTCACCGTTGATATAATAGTTGGCTTCCACATCCTCATCATAGCTGAGCTGGATGCCGCTTTTATGCAGCAGATTTTCATACATGTAAACCGCCTCATAGAGTTCGATCGACAAATCGAACAGCTCGACCTCAAGCTTCATACGTCCGGATTCAATGCGAGCAAAGTCCAACAGTTCTTCGACCATACGGGTCAGGCGGCTCGCTTCTTTCTGGATGATGGTCAAACCCTGCATGACCTCCTCCGGGTCTTCGCCGCCACCCGCCATGAGCGTTTCGCTCCAGCCGCCGATAGCGGTGAGCGGGGTGCGCAGCTCATGCGACACCGAGGAAATAAAGTCGTTCTTCATGCGTTCGGCACGGCTAATCTCATCCGACATATAGTTGATGGTATCGCATAGTTCGCCAATTT
Source organism: uncultured Agathobaculum sp. (assembly GCF_963927765.1). Classification (NCBI taxonomy): domain Bacteria; kingdom Bacillati; phylum Bacillota; class Clostridia; order Eubacteriales; family Butyricicoccaceae; genus Agathobaculum; species uncultured Agathobaculum sp. The sequence goes on from NZ_CAWVCU010000085.1 coordinate 28,794, forward strand.
CGTCATCGTATGTTTTTTGCAGGCGCACGCCATAGCGCCCCGCCGCAATTTCCTTGGCAATCGTATTGATCTTGAGCACGGGATCGACGATCGATTTAACAAAATAGCTGTTGGACGCAACGACCAGCATCAAGAACACCAGACACGCGAGCAGCGCAATGCCAATGATGATCCAGATCTGCTGCTCGACGATGCGCAGCGAGGTGATAAACCGCACGCCGCCAATCAGATCACCGCGCGCAGACAGCAGCGGCGCGGTCACGCTCATCACCCGTTCGCCGGAAAGCGGGTCGCGTCCGGTATAGACCGCAGTCTTTTGCGTGGCAAGCGCCTGTGTGGCATCCTCGGTCGAAGCCATACCGCCGCCGGACAGCCCGGACGTGGACAGCAGGATACGACCGGTCGAATCCAAAAACTGCTGCTCCAGCTTATCCTGCTCCTGAAAGGTCGTCACAGTCGATTCTGCCTGTGCATAAAACTGGTCGTATGTCTCGGTGAAATATTTGCGGAATGTATCCGCCGCGGTCGTGGCACGGGACACCAGATTGTCCCGCACGGTCGCATAATAATAGCCCGATATGCCGACCGAAATCAGGATCATCACGACCGCAAGGATAACGAGCACGAACGAAAGCGAGTTCATCATCCAGCGTCCCTTGATGCCGCCCGGTGAGTGCAGCACCTTAGGCACGGCCGGCTGCGGCGGCACTTCAGGCTTTTTCTTTTGTTTGTGATAATTCATAACAGAGGGCCTTTCTGCAAAATGCCGGTTTGCGGGCGGCAAAACGCCGCGGGAAGGCTGAATCAGCCTTCCCACATATAGCCATAGCCGCGCACGGTGACGATGTGCGTCGGCTCGGCCGGATCATCCTCAATTTTAATGCGCAGACGGCGGATATTCACGTCCACGATTTTCAGCTCGCCCACATAATGATGCCCCCACACCATCTCAAGCAGCTCGTCGCGCGAAAGCGCCTTGCCGATATTCTCCATAAATGCCTTCAAAAGACCGTACTCGATCTGCGTCAGCTCGATCTTGATGCCGTTCTTGAGCACTTCGCGCGCGCGCAGATTGAGCTTGAACGGGCCGGACTTGATGACATCCTCCTCCGAAAACGGCGAACCGGACACGCGGCGATAGAGCGCATCCACACGCGCCGCCAGCTCGATCACCGAGAAGGGCTTGGTCACATAATCATCCGCGCCGTTCATCAGGCCGGTGACCTTGTCGGCCTCCTGCGTGCGGGCGGTCAGCATGATAACGCCTGCGGCGTAGCCCGCAGCGCGCATCGCGCGGCAGACCTCATAGCCGTCAATGCCGGGCAGCATGACGTCCAGCACCGCAACCGCGATATCCTGATTGGCATGGTATTTTTCCAGCGCCTGCTCGCCGGTTTCCGCTTCTATCACTTCGTAACCGCTGCGCTTCAAATTGAGCACCAGAAACGAGCGGATATTTTCCTCATCTTCCAATACCAGTATCTTACGCTTCATGGAAAGTCCTCCTTTTATTGCAAACGATCAATTGTTCCAATCCTGTTTGACGAGCGAAAAACGATTTTGTATCGCCTCTGCGGTAATTTCCAGAGAACTTTGTTCCGCCTCGTCCGCGATGCGCGCGAAATATACTGCCTGCGCTGTCTCGCCAAGCTGCAGCAAATCGGTGCGGCCGGCATAATAATCCCGACTGGAGCCAGTGGCGCAGTAAATGGTAAACAGCGGGATTTGCCCGCCTCTGCCGACATATTCTGAAAATGTAACGACGCTGATTCCACTGTCGGCCGTTTTGGTTGCTGTGATACGGTCATGCCAGGTGGGGTCAATCACCAGGCTCCATGCGTCCGAAATATTCTGATAGGTGGTCATCACCCATACGGGCGGTTCATCCACACTGTAAGCATACCAATCAAGCATGAACACCGCATCGGATGCCGCGGCATCCGTATAACCCGCCATGAGCACGGCACGCGGCAGCTCAGTCACGCCGTCGTTATTGATATCGGTCGCATAGACCGACACCGGACGATAGGTGCTGCGGGTGATCGAATCCTCGCCGTCCAACGCCAGATTGACCAGCGTCCGGTCGGCAAATACAAAGATATCCGTCGTCAAACCCACGCCGCTTGCCGTCTTTTCTTCGGCAAACACCGCCGTGTAATCATCCAGCACATGGCCGGTCTGCATCCGCTCGACAGAAACCGTTTCCGCACTGGTGGATGCCTCTCCGACCATCGACAGACTGCCTTTGCTATACTGATACAGCCGCGCCACGCGCTTGCCATCCGGCGCGGTGGTGAGCAGCAGCAGATCCTTTGCGCCGTCGCCATCCATATCGGTCAGCTCCATGGCGGAATACTCGGTCTCGAGCAGCACACCCGGCGCACAGTCGCTTCCAAAATCGCACATGGTCAGCGCGCCGGTACCATCAGCAGAAAGCCGCCATATGATCACCATACCGCGACGGCCGTCCGGTGTGATCACCGGATAATCCACTGACTGGATTGCCGTGCCTGTCCCTTCAATCGAACCGGTGCAGACATAGCTTTCCTCTTGCTTGCGATAAATATATACCTTAAAATCATTGCTGGTTGCCGAGGAGGAACCGCGGAAAAACGAGATAGCTTCCTCCACCCCATCGTTATCCAGATCAATCAGCTGGATCGAGGAGCGGTTTTCACCCTCCACCGGCGCGGTATAAGAGATGCCGGAAGAGATGAGTTTCTCCAGCTCAACCTGCAATGTTTGATAGTTTGTAGACGGTTTGGGTGCAGCAAGCAGCTCGTCACCCGATGGAAACGTACAGCCGCTGAGCACCAGCAAAGACAGCAGTACGGAAAGCATGCGAATCGGTTTCATGGATTTCTCCCATTCATTATACTCCAACAGATATACAAATTCAGTATAGCACAAATCCATTCGGTTTGGTACTGGAAATTGTATAATTTTTATTCGTATTGCAGGGCTTTTCTGCGTCAAAATGCTATGCCTTTTGTTCGCGCCACACCGCGATTTTCATTGACAAAACGGGTGGAAATGGGTATACTGATGTTACGTCTCTTTATACTTTTATGCGGGTATGGCGGAATTGGCAGACGTGCAGGATTTAGGTTCCTGTGCCGCAAGGCGTGTGGGTTCGACCCCCACTACCCGTACCAGTACAGCAAAATGCGGACAGCTTATTATAAAGTTGTCCGCATTTGTTTTTCCCTAAATCTGCTATTTCAAGCTTTCACTTTGCGCCATTGAAAAAGGACGGCATCAGCCGTCCTTTTTTTGCGCTGCAACTTCCCACAGATAAAGACCTGCAACCGTTGCGTATGGCGCATACCGTGCGCGGTATTCCTCAAATTGCACACGGGTTAGCTCCTCTAACCCGTACAGGCGGCACAAGCCTTTGCGGATACCAAAATCATCGAACGCGAGCACATCAGGCCGCTCAAGTGAAAAGATCAGCAGCATCTCCGCTGTCCATCGTCCGACGCCGGGAAGTGCGGTCAGGGTTTTGATGATTTCATCATCACTTTTATCCACAAGACTGTGGATATTTATTGTTCCGTCCTGCACAGCATGCGCTGCGGCGAGCATATAACCCGCCTTACGTCCAGACATGCCGCAGGCACGCAAGCCATCCTCCCCTGCCGCAAGGATGGTTTCCGGCGTGATCTCTCCCAAACGATCACACAAACGCGCCCAAACGGTCGCCAGCGCTTTCCCTGAGATCTGCTGCCCGGCAATCGAATTCACCAAAGCTGTAAACAGGTTGGGGATAACTTCCCGGTCGATATGTCCGATACGTGCAATTGCTGCGCCGAGCACAGGATCACGTTCGGTCAAATAATCGGTTTCGGTTTTGCCATATGCAAAGTATTTCTTTTCCATCGCAAACTCCCTATCACAAAGGGCGGGGTTTCCCCCGCCCTTTTGACATTTATGCGTTTTTCTTGGCCTGTGCCTTCTGCTCAAAGCGTTCCTTGGCGACAATGGCGCGCTGGTGCGTGCCCTCACCGATCAGGCCGGCTTCATCATAAGCCGCGACCTTGAAGGTCAGCATTTTACCATTCGGCGCGATTTCTACCAGCTCGGTCTCCACGCGCACCTCCATGCCCTCAGGCGTGGCGGCGACATGGCTGACATTGACCAGTGTACCGACCGTGGTCTTGCCCTCTTCCAGATGGGGGGCAACCGATGCTGCCGCCGTGTTTTCAATTGCTGCGATCATCATGGGCGTGGCATATACCGACACCAGACCGCTGCCAACATTGCATGCCAGCTTATCCGCAGTGACTACGAATTTCTGCTCGCCCTTGATTCCGATTTCCATATTCTTACTCTCCCTTTTTGCGGATCTCGGTCATACCGCCCATATACGGCTGCAGCGGCTTCGGGATAGCAACCGAGCCATCCGCACGCAGGTTGTTTTCGAGGAAAGCGATCAGCATACGCGGGGGTGCAACCACCGTGTTGTTGAGCGTATGCGCGAAGTACAGCTCCTTGGAATCCTTGCCGCGCACGCGGATGCCCAGACGGCGTGCCTGCGCGTCGCCCAGATTGGAGCAGGAGCCGACCTCAAAATACTTCTTCTGGCGCGGCGACCATGCCTCTACGTCGCAGGACTTCACCTTCAGGTCAGCCAGATCGCCCGAGCAGCACTCCAGCGTGCGCACCGGGATATCCAGCGAACGGAAGAAATCGACCGTGTTCTGCCAGAGCTTGTCGTACCACATCGGGGACTCTTCAGGCTTACAAACGACGACCATTTCCTGCTTCTCAAACTGGTGGATACGGTATACACCGCGCTCCTCGATGCCGTGCGCGCCGACTTCCTTGCGGAAGCAGGGCGAATAGCTGGTCAGGGTCTGCGGCAGGGTAGCTTCGTCGTTGATGGTGTCGATGAACTTACCGATCATAGAGTGCTCAGAGGTGCCGATCAGGTACAGATCCTCGCCCTCGATCTTGTACATCATATTCTCCATTTCCTTGAAGGACATAACGCCCTTCACCACATCACCGTGGATCATGAACGGCGGGATATAATAGGTGAAGCCGCGGTCGATCATGAAGTCACGCGCATAGGAAAGGATGGAAGAATGCAGGCGCGCAATGTCTCCCTTGAGGTAATAGAAGCCGTTGCCCGAAGTGCGGCGCGCGGCATCGAGGTCGATGCCGTCGAAAGACTCCATGATATCCACATGATACGGGATTTCGTAATCCGGTACGACCGGATCGCCGAACTTCTCGAGTTCAACGTTCTCGGAATCATCCTTGCCGATCGGAACGGACGGGTCGATGATGTTCGGAATGACCATCATGCGGTTTTTGACTTCCTCGGCAAAGGTCTTTTCATCCTCTTCGAGCTTTGCCATCTCATCGGCCATCGCCTTGACCTCGGCCTTGACCTTCTCTGCCTCGTCCTTCTGGCCCTTCGCCATCAGGCCGCCGATCTCCTTGGACTTCTTGTTGCGCAGGGCACGCAGCTCGTCGCAGCGGGTCTTGGCTGCGCGGAACTTGGCGTCAAATTCGATGACCTCGTCCACCAGCGGCAGCTTTTCGTCCTGGAACTTCTTCTTGATGTTTTCCTTGACCGCGTCCGGGTTCTGACGGACAAATTTGATATCCAGCATGATTTTCTTCTCCTTCTATTTCCTTTAATTTTTATTCTGCATCACTGTTTTGGCTGTCCATTTGCTGCTGTACCGCTTCAAACAGCTTGTTGATATCCGCATCAAAGCTGTCCTCTGTGTTGCCCAGCAAACGATCCTCGCCGTACTTCTGCACCAGCTCATCATATGCCTTCTTAGCATCTTCCCGGTTTTCTGCCAGCAGCTGTGCATTGATACGCGCCAGAAGTGCGTAAACCTCGCGTTCTTCCATGCGCTGCTCGGTTGCGCTTACAACATCGGTTTCCGCCAGCTCAGTATCGAGCACTTTGCGCACCTTATCCAATGCTGCGCTTTGCGCATCGTACTGGGTCTCTAAATCTTCCATTTTCTGGGTTGCACCCTGCGCGACGGTCTGCTGCTCGTTGAGCTGATTGGTCAACGTATCAAGCTGCCGGTCGGCACGCGCCTGCGCGACATAGCTGATCAAAATGAGTGCGATCGCGACCGAAAACAGGCCAACGATATAAAAGGTCAGTGTTGTGCGGCTGAGCTTTTTTTCGGGTTTTCCCTGCTCAGGCTTTTTCTTTTCGTCCATGGCAGTTCCTCCTTATACGCGCAAACCGCGCAGCGCTTCGATCAGGCGTTCCAGATCGTCCGCGCCATAGTATTCCAGCGACAGCGTACCGCTGTTTTTGCCTTGTTCAATACTGATTTTACGGCCGAGTACGCTTTCCAATTCCTTTTCGACCTCCGAGACATAGTCCACGGAAAAGCCTTCGGGCTGCGGCTTAGGCGCCGGCTTTTTGTTCATACGCTTGGCGAGCGCTTCCGCCTGCCGCACGCTCATGCCGACCATCTGCTTGGCTGCTTCTACACGCTTGTCCTCTTCTGCAACTGCCAGAACAGCGCGCGCATGACCGCCGGACAATTTCCCCTCGGATACCATGGTGCGTACCTCATCGGGCAGCGCGAGCAAACGCAATGCATTGGCTACCGCTGGACGGGATTTGACCACGCGGTGCGCGACCTCCTCTTGCGTCATGCCGAACTGCTGCATGAGCAACTCATAGCCCTCTGCCTCTTCGATGGGATTCAGATCCTGTCGCTGTAAATTCTCGATCAGCGCGAGCTCCATGACTTCACTCTCATGGGCTTCGAGCACCATGGCGGGGATTTCTTTCAGTCCCGCCAGACGCGCAGCACGCCATCGACGCTCGCCTGCAATAATCTGATAATATCCGTTTTTGTCTCCCGGCCGCACGGTGATCGGTGTGATGATACCGTGCAAACGAATGCTCTCCGCCAACTCTTCCAGCGCCTGCTGGTCAAATTTCTTACGAGGCTGGTTGGGGTTTGGCTCGATTTTTGAAAGCGCGATCTGTGATACACTGTCGGTCGCACCGGCAGCGCTCAAATCAGTCGCATCCGCACCGAACAGGTTGGACAAGCCGCCTCCCAATCCTTTTTTGGTTGACGCCATGCTCAGCCTCTCCCCTTCCTTTCCGTTTTCTTCAGTATTTCATCTGCAAGAGACAAATATGCCTCCGCACCGCGGCACAGCCGGTCATAGTCCGTGATGGGCTTACCATGGCTGGGCGCTTCGCTCAGGCGCACATTACGCGGCACAACCGATGAAAACACCTGACCCGGGAAGTGCTTTTTCACTTCTTCCACTACCTGAATGGAAAGATTGGTGCGGCCGTCAAACATAGTCAGCAGCACGCCCTCCAATTCCAGTGCGGGATTCATTGACTTTTTCACCATACGTACCGTTGTCATCAGCTGACTGAGACCTTCCAGCGCATAATACTCGCACTGGAGCGGTACCAGAAAGCTGTCTGCTGCACACAAGCAGTTGAGCGTCAGCAGACCGAGCGACGGCGGACAATCAATAAAAATGTAATCGTAGTCATCGCGCACACGGTCCAATACGCTTTTGAGACGGTTTTCCCGGTTTTCCATTGCGATCAAATCCAGTTCCGCGCCCGCCAGATTGACGTTTGCGCCGATCAGATCCACCCATTTTGTGGATACAATCGCGCTTTTCACATCCGGCTCATCCGCCACAATCAAATCATAGACCGAGGTTTCGAGCGAACGCGGGTCCACGCCAAAACCGGAGGTCGCGTTTCCCTGTGGATCGAAATCACACAGCAGCATGCGCTTGCCACGCTCATAGAGCGCAGCCGCCAGATTGATGGCTGTGGTGGTTTTCCCTACGCCGCCTTTTTGATTGGCGAACGCGATAATTTTCCCCATATCTGGTTCCCTCTTATCTTTGGTAATTTTCCTACGGGTTTCATTATATCACACCCTTATTAGAATGCAAAGCAAATCCCTCAAATTTT
>NZ_CAWVCU010000086.1:0-9583 GCF_963927765.1 uncultured Agathobaculum sp.
CACTTTGCCGTCCCATCATGCTCCGTCCCTCCTTTGTTTCTATTATATCATAGAAACTGAGCATCTGGGGATTTTGTCAACAGGTCCTTTTTTGCACTCTTTCCGGCTGATGGCAGCGGAATGCGGGTTGGGCGATCGGGAAGTGATTATTGAGGAATGGAGCTCGACCTTGTGGCAGCGGGATTTGTCCAGCGATACCTGCTATAAGGCGGCATGGCTGACAAAGAACATACTGGAAAACTGCGATAACGTGGATATGATGGGATACTGGCTGCTGACCGATTTTATCGATGAATGGCTGGTGCCAGGCGGCGTGTTTCATGGCGGATACGGCCTGTTCACGACGAATGGAATCCCGAAGGCAGGATATCAGGCGCTGCGGCTGCTGACGCGCGTTGGCGAGCGGTTGGTTGCACGGGGGCGGGGGTGGTTTGTCTCCAAAAGCCGCAACGAAATTCAGGTATTTCTGTACCATTATTGCCATTATGATGCCTTGTACCGATACCGTTATCAAAAATTGACCAACCCACATGATGCATACAAAGTGTTCCGGCAGGAAGGGAATTTGCATATTGCATTGACCCTGACGGGCTTGCATCCGGGCGGATACCGGCAGGAGCGGCGGCGCATCAGCCGGAAAACCGGTTCGGCCTATGATAAGTGGCTGGAAATCGGTGCGCCGGCAAAAATCGGGCCGGATGATCTGCGTTATTTGAGCGAAACGTCGCAGCCGTCCTTTACGGTCTGCGAGAGCGATACGGATGGAAAGCTGCTGCTGGAAGCAGACCTTGGCCCGCATGAAGTGGAAATGATCCTTCTGCAAAGACGGGATTGCTGATCAGCGAGATAAAATAAAATATATGTTTTTTGACCTTGTATTCCATGATTCTTGCCATATTGGCCGCGGAAAATTTTTGAAATTCCAAAAAGAGCGAAAAATGCGGAAATGGGGAATGCGTAATTTCTGTATTTTTACCTGCTGAAATACAGTACACTAAGGGCAGAAAGAGGGAACCCATTCCTGCGCAGGTTCGTGGCCCCCAATAAAAAACGGAAAAGGGGAGAAACCTATGGCAACAGCAAAGCGAAGCGTGCAAAATCCGGTGGATGAAGCCAATGTAAGAACCAGTATTTTTGAAAAAGTGTCCTACGGCATGGGCGATGTCGCCTGCAATGTAGTGTTTGCACTGACCAGTGGTCTGGTCACGTATTTTTACACCAATGTCATGAGCGTTTCGGCAGCCATGGTCGGTATGATCATGCTGTTCTCACGCATTTTCGATGGTCTGTCCGATGTTGCGATCGGCCTGATTAGGGATAAGGTGCATTCCAAGCATGGCCGCGGCCGCGTTTGGGTGCTTTGGATGGCAATCCCGTATGGAGTAACGGCGGTTGCGCTGTTCTGCCTGCCGGCTAATGCGACAGCGGCGGTGCAGGCCATTTACATTTTTATCACGTATAACCTATGTACTACGGTGGTCTATACGGCGCTCAACCTGCCATACGGCGCAATGGCGCCGCTCATGACGCGCAACGAGCAGGACTTGGCGAAAATCAATCTGTTCCGCATGGCAATGAGTCCGATCGGCAATATGATCGTATCGGCGGCGACTCTGCCGATCATCAACCGCATGGGCGGCGATCAGGCGGCATGGATCAAGGTAACGCTCATTTACTCCATTGTGGCCATTGCATTGCTGTTGTGGTGCTTCTTCGGCACCAAGGAGCGTGTACGCACGCAGGCAGCGCAGGAGGCGGAGAAGCTTCCGGTCGGTGTGCGATTCGGTGCACTCATTCACAACAAGTATTTCCTGCTGATTTTGATTTCGGCGTTGTTCCTTGCCGTATACCAGACGGTCAACGGCACCTGCGCCACCTACTATGCACAGTATATTCTGGGCAATAACGAGTATTACAGCGTGCTCAATCTGGCGGAAAACATTCCGCAGGTCATTGTGATTATGATTCTTGCGCCGTTTATCAAAAAGTTCGGCAAGCGCAATCTGGTGCTCTGGGGCGCGATCCTGACTGCGGTGGCGCAGCTGCTTCTGCTGTTTGTGCCGGCAAACCCGACGTTTGCGGCGGTGATCGCAGCAATTCGCGGCATCGGCAAGGCGCCGCTGTTCGGCTGCATCTTCACCATGATGGCTGACGTGGTCAACTACGGTCACTGGAAAACCGGCGTGCGTGTGCAGGCACTCGTTTTCAGTGCAGCAACCGTAGGACAGAAGTTCGGCGGCGGTATTGCCGGTGCGGTAATCGGTTGGCTGATGGATGCATCGGGCTTTACCGGTCTGGAGCAGGAGATTCCGTCTGCGGTCGCTATGGTAGAAAACCTGTATATCTGGGGCACGGTGTTTGCATGGGCAGTCATTATCCTGCTGATGCTGGCCTATAAGCTGGATAAGCAGTATGACGGAATGATTGCCGATATGGAGCAAAAAGATATGCTCAAGCAGGCGGAATAAAAGGGAAGGAATAGAGCATGTATCAGAATTTTCATTATGCAGTTGACGCGCAGCATCCGTTCAAGCCCCTGTATCAGGGGACGTTTGAAGAGACGGTGACGGTCGGTGGAAAAACAAGGCGGTATCTGGTGTACATCCCGGAGGGGGCGCGGCCCTCGACGGCCGGTGTGTTCATCCTGCCGGAGAATGGCAAAACAGCAGACGATTTGTGGCGCGACAGCTGGTGGCGCATGATCGCAGACACGGAGGAAACCAAGGAAAAGCTGATTCTGTTTTTCCTGGAGCCGCAAGGCGGCAAATGGAATGTCAAAGAGCCGTATGGCGATCCGAATGGGGATGTCGCTTATATCAACGCGGTTTATCTCGCGGGCACGCAGCGCTTCAAGTTTTGCGTACATGAGTCCAAGTTTTATCTGACCGGCTGCCGTGAGGGCGGCGTGCTGGCCAATATGGCGGCGATGTATCAGCCTGCCGTGTGGGCCGGTGTGGTCAGCGTAGGCGGTGCAGCGGTTGCGGAGGCATATCGCAAGGCGGCAGCAGCTGATTTTTGCATCAATCTGGATGGCTTTGAGGATGAGACGCATCGGTTGGGCATCAAAAAAGGCGAAATTCCGATGCCGGCGTGGATCATTGATGATCCCTCCTATCCGCAGGGTGCGGATAACGGCGTGGCGGATTACTGGCGCGCTGCCTGCGGTATTACCGAACCGGGCAGACAGACCGAACCGGACGTGATGACTTATGTGCGGACGCAAGAAGTGCCGTATGCGCCCAATCAGGAAAAAGAAGCGTTTCGGGTCTGCACAAGTGCGATCGCAGACGCATCTGAGGCGTATGCCAATCCGTTGCTGCGCCGCATCTGGAAATCGTTTTTGTATCGGCAGCGCCGCTGGATGAGCGGGCCGGGCGGCGACTTGCGCGTGACAAAAGATCCCGTAGCGGATCTCGGCATGGAATACCACTATGAAGAGATTGGCGGCTGGATGCGCGAATGGTATGTCTATGTACCGAAACAGATAAAGGCAAACCTGGAAAAGCAGGTTCCGCTGGTGTTTGCAATGCATGGCTACACCTGTTCGGGCGAGATCTATGCAGGCAACTCGGAATGGTACAAGGTGGCGGATAAGCATGGCTTTATCGTGGTGCATCCGTCGGCAACGCCGGGACAGATGCTGTGCGCCAATCAGGCATGCGACCCGGATAATGTGCCGCTGCCTGCGTGGAATTTCATGCACAATGCGCCGGATGGGCCGGATGAGTTGCAATTCTTCCGGACGATGCTGGAAAAAACCTGCGCTGCGCATGCGATTGACCGCAGCCGCGTGTATGCAACCGGGCATTCGCACGGTTCGGTGATGACACAGGTGCTTGCCATGGCAATGACCGATGTGTTTGCAGCAGCGGCACCCTGTTCGGGTATCCTGTTCCAGATGCCGGACATGAATATTCGCGCCCTGCCGGAGATCGTTTGCCGGAAGGATGTACAGATCCCGATTTGGATGTTCGGCGGCGAGCAGGAGGCGTGGCTCTTGCCCTCCGTTCCGACCACGGAGAATGAAACCGGCGACAGCCTGCGTATCTGGCGTGGCATCAACCATATTGCGCCCGAGATGCCGGAAGATTTTACAACCGGATGGACGGTGCATGGCCGCTGGCACGATTTGACGTATGGCCGGGAGGATGGTGCGCCGATGGTGAACTTTACTTGGGTGGATTATATGCCGCATGCCACCATGACCGAGATGTCATTCCGCATTTGGGAGGAGTTTTTCTCCAAATTTGCGCGGGTAGACGGAAAAGTGCGCTACTTACAGAAATGAAGGAAAAATGCAATAGAATAGCAAAACAAGCACGGATTCGAGCGAATCCGTGCTTGTTTTTTCTGTAAAGGGTGGCGGCGGAAAGGAAAAGACCGGTGCTTATAATGCGCCTGTAGAGGATTGCGGTATGCCGGCAACCGACTGGCGCGTCACCAGCTTGGTGCCGATGCGAATCTTCCGGGAACGCGGCTCCGGATTATTTTGCGGCTGTTTTTGAATGAGGCGGAGCAGCTCGTCCACGGATTCTTGGGCCAGCGCGTATTTGGAGACGTTGATGGACGTCAACGGCGGCACGGTGACTTCGCACGTGGGACGGTCGTTAAAGCCGACGATGGAAATGTCCTCGGGCACTCGGTAGCCTTGCTCGGTCAGGGCGCGCAAAGCGCCTACGGCAATGGTGTCATCATCGGAAACAAATGCTGTGGGCAGCGGAGCAGAGCGCGAATGCTCCAAATAGGACTTCATATCGCGGTAGCTGCTTTCCTCCGTGTAGTGCAGGGTGATAATATCAGAATCCTGAAACCGCAAACCGAAATACGAAAGAGCGCTTTCATATCCGGCTTGGCGTTCCATAAAACTGCTGATGCGGATATGGCCTCGCAGATATCCGATGCGGGTGTGCCCCATCTTGGTCAGGTATTCGATCGCTTGAAAAGCGCCCATCTGATTGTTGATGGCGATGGTGTTGCAGGTCAGGCGGGTGAAGTCATTGTCCAAGCCCACAAGAGGAATCCGTAGATTCTGGAAGACTTCCATATCTTCATCTTGCATCTCGGTTGCAAAAAGGATAGCGCCCTGACAATCCAGACTGTTGAGATGCTCGATTTGCGGTTCCAGCGGGTGGCGCTTGTCGATGGTGCACAACAGAATGTTATAGCCGTAGGAACGGGCATGGTTTTCGATATTTTCCATGAGCAGCAGAAAAAAAGGATGCAGATCCAGAATTTCGCCGTGACGCTTATAGATGATAAAGCACAGGTTGTTGCTGGGGGAGGAAACGGTTTTCTTGACCAGCGCACCGCATCCCATTTCTTCCAGCTGTGCCAGTACCCTTTCACGAGTGCTGTCGGATACGCCCGGTTTATGATTGATGATCAGGGAAAGGGCGGCAGGTGATATTCCTAATTGATGGGCAATTTCTTTGTTGGTCATTGGTGGTTCCCCCGCTTATAAAAATTCATGAATTGCTTTATGTCCAGTATAAATAAAATTCCATATTTCGTCAAGAAGAAAATAAACGGAATAAAAATATTTAGTGAACGATTTTTATGCAAATTAGTTTGGCTGAAAATTGGTATGATGTGGTAAAATGGCGAAATATCGTATAGAATGGCATCGTATTTTCGCGATAAATAAGATTGGTTTGTTCATGATGCATAAAAACGATTGAGCAAGAATGTTGAATATTCAGTATTTACAATATAAATATTTAGTTATAAAATCTGAATTACAGAAACGAACAAACTAAATATTCAGGAGGGAAACGAAATGATTCAGTACGAAAAGGTAACGGGCGATTTTGATCTGACCGGCAAAAATGCGATCGTTGTGGGCGGTGCCGGCGGCATTGGAGAGGCTACTGCACGGATGTATGCGAAGAAGGGTGCGAACGTTGCCATCGTAGACTGCAAGGATAATTGTCCGGAAGTGGCGGAAGCCATTGCCAAGGAGTTCGGTGTAAAAACCATCGGCGTTAAATGCGATGTCACGCAGCAGGAAAGCGTGGATGCAATGCTCGCCCAAGTGGTCGAAGCCTTTGGTGAGGTCAATGTGCTGGCTGCGATGCCGGGCTTCGTTGATCTGTACCGCGCTACGGACATCGAGATCAGCACGATTGAAAAGCATATCGCAATCAATGCGGTGGGCGTATTCCGCGTCTGTCAGGGCGTTGCCAATCAGATGATCCGGCAGGGCAAGGGCGGCAAGATCGTCTGCATTACCTCGCAGGCGGATTTCATCGCCATCAATAAGCATGTCGGCTACACGATGAGCAAGGCGGCTTTGGTTGGTATGATCAAGGTTTGCGCACTGGAATGGGCCGAATACGGTATCAATGTCAATGGCGTGGCGCCGACCGTAGTCAATACCTACATGGGTGAAAAGGCATGGCAGGGCAAGGTGAAAACCGATATGATCGAGAAGATCCCGGCACATCGCTTTGCAGAAACCGATGAAATCGCAGCGGCGGTCCTGTTCCTCTCCTGCAAAGAATCCAACATGATCACAGGTAAAGATCTGGTGGTTGACGGCGGCTTCACCATTTACTAATCGCGAAAACGGAGGATGCAAGATGGACGCACTGACAAGAAAGTCTTACGAAATGCGGAGGGACATCATCGAAATGGTGTACCGTTCCCGCGCAGGTCATGTGGGTGGCGATTTGAGCGTCATTGATATTTTGACCACCCTGTATTTTGATGTGATGAACGTATCCCCTCAGCAGGTAAATGACCTTGACCGGGACAGATTCCTCCTGAGCAAAGGGCACTGTGCGGATGCACTGTACTGTGTTCTGGGAGAAAAGGGCTTTTTCAATAAGCGGGAAGCGATCGAGACGTTCAGCCAATATCAAAGCCGTTATATCGGGCATCCCAATATGGAGGTGCCCGGCGTGGAGATGAACTCCGGTTCGCTGGGACATGGCTTGTCGGTTGGCGTCGGCATGGCGCTTGCAGCAAAAATGGATCAGCGTCCTTACCGCACTTATGTGGTGCTGGGGGATGGTGAAATGGCGGAAGGCTCCAATTATGAAGGCATGATGGCTGCCGGTCATTATCATCTGGACAACCTTTGCGCTACGGTGGACCTGAACCGCTTGCAAATCAGCGGCACAACGGAAGAAGTGATGAACAGCGCAAGCCTTGCGGATAAGTTCCGGGATTTTGGATGGCATGTCATCTCGATAGAGGACGGCAACAATTGCAGTCAGCTGCATGCTGCATATGAGCAGGCGGCCGCATATAAAGGAAAGCCTACCGCTATCATTGCGAACACCGTGAAGGGCAAGGGCGTGTCCTTTATGGAAAATCAGACTTCCTGGCATCACGGCGTCATGACCGAGGAACAGTATCAGCAGGCAATGAAAGAAATTGAGGAGGTGCTGCAAGGTGAATAACATAACCAACAGGCAAGCCATTTGCGAAACGCTGCTGGAAGCGGCTAAAACAGACACGGATATCGTGGTGCTTTGCACAGATTCCCGGGGTTCTGCATCCATGACGCCGTTTGCAAAGGCATTTCCGGAGCAGTTTGTTGAGCTGGGCATTGCGGAACAGAATCTGGTTTCGGTTTCGGCCGGCCTTGCAGCGTGTGGTAAGAAAGCGTTTGCGGTTTCTCCGGCGTGCTTTTTGTCCACCAGAAGCTATGAGCAGGCGAAAATTGATGTAGCTTATAGCAACACCAATGTGACTTTGGTGGGCGTCAGCGGAGGCGTAAGCTACGGCGCTCTGGGCATGAGCCACCATTCCTGTCAGGATATCGCGGCAATGTGCGCGCTGCCGGATATGCGGGTGTACTTGCCCAGCGACCGCTTTCAGACGGCAAAACTCATGCAAGCGCTGTTGCAGGATGAAAAACCGGCTTATGTACGGGTGAGCCGCTCCGCCACCGAGGATGTATATGATGAAACGATGGCGTTTGAACTGGACAAAGCCAATGTCATTTCCACCGGAGCGGATATGACCCTGATTGCGTGCGGCGAGATGGTGCCTTATGCGGTGAAGGCGGCGGAAATCCTGCAAGCAGAAGGCATTCATGCCGGAGTAGTGGACATGTATTGCCTCAAGCCGTTGGATGAAAAGACAGTGCTGCAATGCGCGGATCAGTCCAAGCTGCTGGTAACCATTGAAGAGCATTCGGTATTTGGCGGACTGGGCAGCTTGGTATCCCGGGTGACCGCAGCCCACCATCCGACCAAGGTCTGTCAGATTGCTTTGCCGGACGCACATTTGGTTCCGGGCACCAATAAAGAGGTGTTTCATTATTACGGTATGGACGCGGAAGGGATTGCGTGCACGGTAAAAAAAGCGCTGGCGGAGGAATAATCCATGGGCTACATACTGGGCATCGATCAGAGTACGCAGGGCACCAAAGCCATCCTGACAGATGAGAATGGGCGCATGGTAGGGCGTGCAGACCGCACCCACCGACAAATCATCAATGCGCAGGGATGGGTTTCGCATGACTTGGAGGAAATCTATCAAAGCGTGATTGCCGCGGCAAAAGATGTGGTGGAGCAAACCGGCATCCGTAAAGCGGATATCTTTGCCATCGGCATCAGCAACCAACGAGAAACCACCGCGATCTGGAACCGGCAGGGGGAGCCCTTAAACCTTGCCGTTGTGTGGCAATGCGCCAGAGCCAAGGAGATTGCGCATCAGAAAAAGGCGCATAGCGAAGAAATCGAAAAAAAGACAGGACTGCCGTTGTCTCCGTACTTTCCAGCTGCTAAAATGGCTTGGCTGCTGCAAAATACTGAAGAACTGCCGGAGACGGCGGAGATTCGCTTGGGCACCATAGACAGCTGGCTGATTTACCGGCTTGCGAACGGAGAACAGTGGAAAACCGATTATTCCAATGCGTCCAGAACCCAGCTGTTCGACTTGCATACCTTGCAGTGGAGCGAGGAGATCTGCCGGATCTTTGACATTCCCGTGGAGTGCCTGCCAACGGTGTGCGACAGCAACAGCCTGTTCGGCATGACCGACTTGGATGGCTTTCTTCCGCATAAAGTGCCGATTCACAGTGCGATGGGTGATTCCCATGCGGCGCTGTTTGGACAAGGCTGCCACAGCTGTGGTATGATAAAAACCACGTATGGCACCGGCTCGTCTATTATGATGAACACGGGGGAAAGCTGTATTGCCAGTCGGCATGGTTTGGCTACCTCGCTGGCTTGGGGCATTGATGGCAAGGTAAACTACGTGCTGGAGGGCAACATCAATTATACCGGCGCGGTCATTACCTGGCTGAAGGATGATTTGCAGCTGATCCAATCCCCGGGGGAGACGGAAGCGGCGGCAAAAGCGGCCAATCCGCAGGACCGCACCGTGTTGGTGCCCGCGTTTTCCGGTTTATCTGCCCCTTATTGGAACGACGAAGCCAAAGGGATGCTGTATGGCATGACCCGCACGACCGGCAGAAACGAGATCATCCGTGCGGCGCTGGACAGCATTGTGCTGCAGATACAAGCGGTCTTGGATGCTATGAGCAAATGCTCATGTACGGTAAGGAAGCAAGCAACCGAAAACAAGAGATAGACCGCCAGCACTACACTATTCCGAACCAAAGACCAAA
>NZ_CAWVCU010000087.1:0-34752 GCF_963927765.1 uncultured Agathobaculum sp.
CGTCGGTTCGATGGTTGTGTTTGTCGAAGGACAGCCGAAAAAAAGCGCCTACCGGAAGTTTAAGATCGCCTGTGCTGCCAATGGACAGGATGACTATGCCTCCATGCGGGAAATGCTGACGCGCCGCGTGCAGCGGTATGTGGACGGTGACGAGAAATTTACGCCCTTGCCGAATGCATTCCTGATTGACGGCGGTTTGGGGCATGTCCGTGTGTGCAAAGAGGTGCTCGACTCGTTTGGCCTGCAAACGCCGTGCTTTGGTATGGTTAAAGATGATAAGCACCGCACCCGTGCTTTGGTCGCGCCGGATGGACGGGAGTTCGGCATCTCTGCTACGCCTGCACTGTTTGCACTGATCGGACGGATTCAGGAGGAAGTGCACCGGTTTGCCATTGAGTACAACCGCAAGCTGGGCGGCAAAAAGGTGCGCGGTTCGACACTGGACAAGATCCCCGGTGTGGGGGACAAGCGTCGTGCAGAGCTGCTGCGTCATTTCGGCAGCATAGAGAACATCCGTAAGGCGAGCGAGCAGGAACTGGCGCGTATCTTGCCGCGCAATGCTGCGCAGGCGGTGTTTGATTATTTCCACAAGGAGGACTGAGCAATGCGAGTGGTATCCGGTACGGCGCGGGGGTGCAGACTGCAGCCTGTACCCGGGATGAACACCCGGCCGACGACCGATCGCGTCAAGGAAAATGTGTTCAATCTGATTCAGGATCATGTGCGTGGCGCGCGGGTCCTGGATTTATTTGCCGGTACGGGGCAGCTCGGTATCGAGGCGCTTTCGCGTGGCGCGCAGCACTGCGATTTTGTGGAGCATAACAAAGCGGCATACAATATCGTGTGTAAAAATACAGAAACAGCGCATGTGTCTGATCGCGCTGGGCTGCATCGCACGGAGTCGGATGCGTTTCTTTCCCGTGCGGAAAAACGGGGTTATGACCTGATTTTTCTGGATCCTCCGTACGGAGGTGGGATTTTGGAAAATGCACTGGCGAGCATAGAAACGTTTGACATTCTGTCTGCGGATGGTATAATAATATGCGAAAGTGCAGTAGAGGATCGGTTCACGCATAGGTTTGAGACTGTTCGTGAGCGCCGCTATGGAGCAACTATGATTACCGTTCTGCGTCGGCGGGACGGCGGAACGGATGAAGAACATGAGAACTGCGATTTATCCGGGCAGCTTTGACCCGGTTACCTTAGGTCATCTGGATATTATACGCCGCGCTTCGGTCATGTTTGATCGGCTGATTGTTGCGGTGATGCATAACCAGAACAAAAAACCGATGTTTTCCGTGGAGGAGCGGATGGAATTCCTCCGGCGGACAACGGTTGGGCTGCCGAATGTGGAGGTTGCGTCCTTCGGCGGCCTGCTTGCGGATTATGCCAGACAGCAGGAAGCATGCGCGGTGGTCAAGGGCCTGCGCGCAGTTTCGGATTTTGAATATGAATTTCAGATGGCGCTGGCGAATCGGAAGCTGAATCCGGAATTGGATACGGTGTTCCTGATGACGAGCGCGGAATATATGTACCTCTCGTCCTCTGTGGTGAAGGACATTGCGGTACATGGCGGCAGTGTCGCCGGCTTTGTCCCGGATGGGATCATGCAGGATATTGTGCGCCGCACAAGAAAGGAAGGCTAAACGATGGCAACTTTGGACGAACTGATCAACAGCATGTACGATATGGTGCAGGACGCAAAGGGTATTCCGCTGGCGGGCGAAAAGTGCATCATCGAACGTGACCATCTGCTCGATCTGCTCGATGAGCTGCGCGCGACGCTGCCGAATGATTTGCAGGCCGCGCAGGATATCGTAGCCAAGCGCAGCGAGATGCTGGCTTCCGGAAAGCGTGAGGCGGAGGCGATTCGCCGTCAGGCAGAAGAGGATGCTCGCCAGATGGTTTCTGAGACGGAAATTGTGGTGGCGGCCCGCCGCAAGGCTAAGGAAGTGCAAGGCAACGCGGAAATTCAGGCGCGTGAGCTGCGCCGTGTGGCCAATGAGTACTGTGAGGACACCCTCAAACGCACAGAGGAAGCAGTGGCGCTTTCTTTGGAGGAAGTGCGCAAGGCACGTCAGCGTTTTAAGAGTATTGCCAAGTGAAAAAATGAAAAAAACAGCTGCTGAAAAGGCAGCTGTTTTTTTGTGCTGCGAAAAAATGGAGCGCCAATGGTATACGGTGGCCGGTGTTCCCACTTTGACCCACATAGAGAATATGCGGTGGCAACTCATTCCGTGGAGGGGCTGGGAATCTGGTGGGAGAGTGGTAAACTGGTGGGATTTTCCCCCACTGGAGCGCGCTGGTAGGGAAATGACAAAACTATCGAACAAGTGTTTGAAAATTGCAAAAATCGTCGAAACAACGAATTTATGGCCATAATCTTCTGCAAAATAATGCGAAAAAAATCTTGCAATCTATTCGGCGTACCGGTATAATGGAAGCAGGGTGGTGAGAAGTGGGGTAAAGTGTCACAGATTCCACCAAAGCGAAAGTGTGGTGTGAATCCGGTGAAGGGCGAGTACAAACATTCCGTTGATGCGAAGGGACGGCTGGCAATGCCGGCCAAGCTGCGCGAGGAATTGGGCGAGCACTTCACTGTCACCAAGGGCCTGGACGGCTGCCTTGCGGTTTATCCGGAAAAGGAATGGGAAGCCTTGGAGGATCGCATTCGCAGTCTGGGCAACGGCGAAAAGGCACGCCGCGTCAAGCGTTATTACTTTGCCAATGCGTTTGATGCGCAGCTCGATGCACAGGGCCGTATTCTCATCCCTGCAAATTTGCGTGAGTTTGCCGATCTGCAAAAAGACGTTGTGGTGATCGGCCAGCTGGATCACGCGGAAATTTGGAACAGCGACAAATGGCGCGCTTACAACGAAGAAATTGATGCGGAAAGCGTCGCCGCCGATGTGGAAGATATGGATTTTTAACCGGACAAGCAGGAGGGAAGTATGGAATTTCATCACGTATCCATTCTGCTTGAACCATGTTTGGACGCACTTCAGATCAAACCGGACGGCGTTTATGTTGATGCCACGACCGGCGGCGCCGGACATTCGCTCCGCATTGCGGAGCGTTTGCATGATAGCGGACGTTTGATTTGCATTGACCGCGACGATGAAGCGTTGGAAAATGCCAAAACCCGACTGCACGATGTGTGGCAGCGGGTAACGACGGTCAAAAGTGATTTTCGGGAAATCGACCATGTGCTCGAATCGCTCGGGCTTCCGGGAGCAGACGGCATCCTGTTTGACTTGGGGGTTTCCTCCCCGCAGCTCGATCATGCGGAGCGCGGCTTTTCCTATATGCAGGATGCGCCGCTGGATATGCGCATGGACCGGACGCAGAAGCTGACTGCTTTTGAGGTGGTAAATGGATGGAGCCGGGAGGAGATCCGGCGGATCCTGTTCGAATATGGCGAAGAGCGATATGCGCCGCTGATTGCTGCGGCAATTGAACGTGAACGCGCGAAAAAACCGATTGAAACCACGTTGGAATTGGTCGACGTGATCAAAGGCGCGATGCCGGGCAAGGCAAAGCGTGAAAAACAACATCCGGCAAAACGCAGCTTTCAGGCGATTCGTATTGCGGTAAACGATGAACTGGGTGCGGTGCGGGAAGCAATGGACAAAGCGATTGATTGCCTCAATCCGGGCGGACGGCTTGCGGTGATCACGTTCCATAGCTTGGAGGACCGTATTGTAAAAGCGGCGTTTCAACAAGCAGCGCAGGGATGTACCTGCCCGAAAGAGTTTCCGGTTTGTGTGTGCGGGAAAAAACCGAAAGTGCGGCTTACTCCGCGTAAGCCCATCCTTCCGGATGAAAGAGAGATCGGAGAAAATCCCAGAGCACGCAGCGCCAAGCTGCGCGTATGCGAAAAGATATGAATAGCAACCGCAGGAGAAAGGAAATGCAATGATGACTGCCAGCAGGGAAAGCGTGGCCTATGAACAATATGAAGAACGTTTTCCGGTGCCACAGGAGCAGAAACGCAATTTGCGCGTAGCGCCTACACCGCGTCGGCGTAAGAAAGCGCGTGTAAGACCCAGCTTGCTGGGATGCTTTGTGGTCGTGGCGATTGCCGCAGCGTACATCTTGTTTTGCCAGATGCAGCTGACGCAGCTGAGTGCCGAGGTTGGCGAACAGAATGATACGCTCAACGAACTGGCGGCGGAAAATGTGTCGCTGACGACCAAGCAGATCAACAGCGTGAATTTGGATGAGGTAGAGGAATATGCGGTGAACAATCTGGGGATGGTCAAGATGGATAACTCCCAGATTGAATATGTGGAACTGACCAACCCGGATACCGTGACGGTAGCGGATAGCGGCGTATCGCTTGGATCGCTGTTTGCCGGTTTGGCGCGCAGCTTTTCTGCGATTGTGGAATATATTCGGTGAGTAAATGAATAGGATGCGTACAGGGGAGTGAGAGGTGGAAACTTCTGACTCCTTACGCTTTTTATAACGGGATTACGGAGGAAAGGAAATACCATGGCAGCAAAGGGACCGAACAATCAAATGCGTGCGCGAATCGGTGTAATGACCTTGGCGTTTGTGGTGTTTGGATTTGGACTGGTGGGAATACGTCTGTTGTATATGCAGGTATTCAACCATGATTTTTATGTGCAGCAGGCAGCGTCCCTGCAAACGCGCGATACGTTTATTACCCCGAACCGCGGCAAAATTTATGACGCCAACATGCAGGTTTTGGCGGAATCGGCTGAGGTGGAGCGTATTGTTGTTTCACCAAAAGGCGTGGTAGACGAGACAAAGGTAAACGACGGTAAGTCTGCACAGGCACAACAGCAGACGTTGGCGCAGATTTTGGCGGACGAACTGAGCCTGGATTACGATACGGTGCTGCAGAAAATTCAGAAAACCGATTCTGAGTATGAGATCATTGCACAAAAGGTGGATAAAGACGTTTCTAAAGAGCTGTATGAGAAGCTGGAACAGGCGGGCTGCACAGGTGTGTATTCCGAGCCGGATACGAAGCGGTACTATCAGCAGGGCGCCTTCCTTTCGGCAGTGCTTGGTTATGTCGGCAGCGATAACAGCGGTGCATATGGTCTGGAAGCACAGTATAACGATGTGCTTTCCGGTACGGCTGGGCGTATCGTGCGTGTGCAAAATGCGCAGAATAAGGATATGACGCCGGATACCGAGCAATACATTCCCGCGCAGGACGGCGATTCGCTGGTATTGACCATTGACAGTGATATCCAGAACTTTTTGGAAAAGCATCTGGAAACCGCGCTGGCAGATAATCCGGAGGCGCGCGACGGTGTATCCGGTATCGTGATGAATGTTAAGACCGGTGAAGTGCTGGCGATGGCGTCTATGCCGGACTATGACCCGAACAACTCCTATATGATCACGGATGAGCGATACATCGAGGAGCTGAAAACCAATGTGCAGGCTGCCTTGGCAGAGGCCGGCGTGACGGCAGAAATCAGTGACAAGTATTATCAAGAAGGCGGGCTTGCTAATCTGCCGGAGAGTGTGCAGGAAAATGATGAGCTGGTCGACAAATTAACCGAAATTCGTTCCAAGCTGCTTTATAAAATGTGGTATAATCCGGTAGTAACGGATAACTATGAGCCAGGCTCTACCTTCAAGCTGATGAATGTGGCAACTGCTTATGAGCTTGGTTTAGTGCACGAAGAGGACACTTATTATTGCAGCGGCTCGATGATGGTCGGCGACTGGTCTAAGCCGATTCAGTGTTCGAACACTAGTGGTCACGGCACGCAGACGTTGACCGAAGCGCTGATGAATTCCTGCAACGTGGCAATGATGCAAATTGTCGCAAAAACCGGCAAGGACCGTTTCTATGAGTTTTACAAGGCCTTCGGTCTGACAGAACCGACTGGCATTGATCTGCCCAGCGAAAGCAAGGGCCAGTTCCATGATGTGAATGTAAGCAGCGAATGGAATGAAGTATCTCTTGCAACAGCATCGTTTGGTCAGCGCTTTACCGTCACTCCGTTGCAGGAGCTGAATATGGTTTGCGCGATTGTGGACGATGGGAAACTCAAGCAGCCGTATGTGGTTAAGGAAATTCTTGGCTCGGATGGTTCGGTCAAATCCACGACCGAAACCAATGTCATCCGTCAGGTGATTTCGGAGGAAACCTCCGCCTATATGCGTGAGGCAATGGAAGCGGTCGTATCCGGCGGCACGGGCAAAAACGCCTATGTATCCGGTTATCGTATCGGTGGTAAAACCGCGACCTCGGAGATTTTGCCGGAATATGATGACGAAGGCAATGTGATTGACAAAGAGGATCGCTATACCGCATCCTTCATTGGTGTCGCACCGATGGACGATCCGCAGATTGCTGTACTCGTTGCTATCAACGATTTGCCGGAGTCGGCGCCTCACGGCGGCGGTGCCATCGCGGCGCCGGTCGTGGCCCGCATCATGGAAGATGTGCTGCCGTATATCGGTGTAACGCCGGTTTACTCGGATGAAGAGAACGACCGCCGCGAGCTGACCGTACCTAGCGTGATCGGTTCGACAGAAGAAGAGGCTGCAAGTGCGTTGGAGCAGGCAGGCTTCGAATACCGTGTGGTCGGCGACGGCGATACAGTCACCGATCAGGTGCCGTCGGGCGGTGTGCGCATCCCGGCAAGCGGTAAGGTGATTCTGTATATGGGCGCGAGCAAACCGACCGAGCAGATCACGGTACCCGATCTGACGGGCTTGACACCGGATCAATGTCGTAGTACATTGGAAGAATATGGGCTGTATCTGAAACAGAAGGGCGTTGCCTCCTCTCAGGTTACGGGCAACACGACAGCAAGTAGACAGAGCCCAGCATCCGGCACAAAGGTGAATATCGGCGCGGTGGTAACGGTTGAATTCTCGGATACCACGAACGTCAACGACCGATAGGAGGAAAAAGATGAAATTACAGGAACTGCTCCGCGGAGTTGCGGTGAAAAGCAGCACGGCCGCAGATGATTTGGAAATCCGTGAGGTGCGATATGATTCGCGTGCTGTGCAGGCGGGCGACCTGTTTGTCGCCATCCGCGGTTTTGCAACAGACGGACATCAATATATCAGCAAGGCGCTCGAGCAGGGTGCAGTTGCGGTGGTGTGTGAAGAAGCACCTGCAGGCGTACCGGTAGTTGTGGTCGAAAATGCCCGTCAGGCGCTGGCCGAAATCGCGGCAAACCGCTTCGGCCATCCGGCAGACAGCATGGTGATGCTGGGTGTGACCGGCACCAATGGCAAGACGACGACCACCTATTTGGTGAAGCACATGCTGGAGGATGCGGGACACAAGGTTGGTTTGATTGGCACGAACCAAAACCTGATTGGCGACGAAGTGATCGAAACCGAGCGCACTACCCCCGAAAGCTATGAGCTGCACGCACTGTTCGCGCGGATGCGCGATGCGGGCTGCACGCACGTGATTATGGAGGTGTCCTCGCATTCGCTCGTGCTGGACCGGGTATATGGCATTCCCTTTGCGGTCGGCGCGTTTACCAACCTGACGCAGGATCATCTGGATTTTCATAAGACGATGGAAGAGTACCGCAAGGCAAAGGCTATGCTGTTTGCCATCAGCAAAAAAGGCGTTATCAATCTGGATGACGACGCGGCGCAGGCGATGTTGGCGGACGCGAAGTGCCCGTGCATGACGTTCTCGTGCGAGAAAGATGCAGCGGACTTGACGGCAAAAAATATCCGCTTGCATGCGGACGGTGTGGAATTCGTTGCGACGACAAAAGGCGAGCTCGCGCGTGTCAAGCTGCCGATTCCGGGGCATTTCTCGGTCGAAAATGCGCTTGCGGCACTGGGTATGGTGCTGCAAACCGGCATGCCGCTCGCAGATGCGGCGCGTTCGCTGGCGACGGCGACGGGGGTGAAGGGCCGCGTGGAGGTCGTTCCGACCGATACGGATTATACCGTGCTGATCGACTATGCCCATACGCCGGACGGTGTAGAAAATGTGCTGCGCGCTGTGCGCGGCTTTGCGAAGGGGCGTGTGATCGCGCTGTTCGGCTGCGGCGGTGACCGTGACCGTACCAAGCGCCCGAAGATGGGGAAAATTGCGGCGGACTTGGCAGATTTCTGCGTTGTCACCAGTGACAACCCGCGTACAGAGGACCCGAAAGCGATCATCGACGACATTCTGGAGGGTATGCAGGGCACGAAAACACCGATGGAGGTAATCGTGGACCGTCCGGAAGCCATCCACTGGGCGCTGGCGCATGCGAAAAAGGATGATGTGATCGTGCTGATGGGCAAGGGACATGAAACCTATCAGGAGATCAATCATGTCAAGCATCATATGGACGAACGCGAGATTGTTGCGTCGTTCTTTGACAATAAAGGATAGGGAAAAGCGCGGACTTGGCGCAAATTCAAAAACATTGGGGGAGCGAGTGCATGGAACGATTTACGCTGGCGCAGGCGGCGGAGTGGACCGGAGGAACAGCAGCGGGTGAGGCGGCTTTCACAGCCGTTTCCACCGACTCCCGTCAGATTCCGTCTGATGCGCTGTTCCTGCCGATCAAGGGGGAGCGGTTCGACGCGCACGACTTTATTGATAAGGCGATTGGGAACGGAGCGGCTGCGGTGGTATCCCACCGACAGAACGAGGAATATCCGGTGCCGACGTTATATGTGGAAAACACCTCGCAGGCGCTGCTCGATTTAGCGGGCGGCTACCGTCGTTTGTGCGGCGGCAAGGTGGTTGGCGTGACCGGTTCGGTGGGCAAGACTACCACGAAAGAATTGCTGTACGCGGTGCTGTCGCAGGGATTGCGTGCGCAAAAGACCGAAGGCAACCTGAATAATGAAATCGGCTTACCGCTGACCCTGTTTCGCATGACGCGGGATACCGAGGTCATGGTCGCTGAGATGGGCATGAACCACTTCGGCGAGTTGTCGCGCATGACGGCGGCAGCACAGCCGAATATCGCGGTCATCACCAATATCGGTACTTCACATATCGAGTTTCTCGGCTCGCGCGAGGGTATTTGCAAAGCAAAGCTTGAAATTTTGGAAGGTCTCCAGCCAGGCGGCTGCGCGGTATTGTGCGGCGACGAGCCGCTTTTGTGGGAGAAACGCGAGCGTTTGGGGTGTCGAGTGGTCACCTATGGCATTGAAAATCCGGCATGCGATTTGACAGCATGCTTGCATACAGACGGTACATTTGATATCATAAACAACAAACTGCCCGAAGTGGCTTTGGCTTGCGGCGAGTGTTTTTCCGCAAAGCTTGCTGTGCCGGGCGCGCACAATGTGCTCAATGCTTTGGCTGCGGCAGCGGTGGGTCTGCTGCTGGGCGAAACACCCGAGCAGATTGCGCAGGGCCTCGCGTCGTATGAGGCGAGCGGCATGCGGCAGAACATTTACGAGCAGGACGGCTATCAGATTTACGCCGACTGCTACAATGCCAGCCCAGATGCCATGGAAGCAACACTGGCGGTGCTGGGGACGATGGCACCGGATGGTCGCCGTTTTGCGGTGCTCGGTTCGATGCTCGAGCTGGGCGATTATGCAGAGGAGGGGCACCGCAGAGCAGGCAGTGCGGCGGCGAAGTATGCGGATGCCTTGTACGCCTACGGGCCGGACGCCAAGGCGATGGTCGCAGGGGCAAAAGAAAATGGAATGGAGCGGGCGTTTGCGTTTGATGACCAGACCGAATTGGTCGCGGCGCTGCGGCAGGACGCAGCAAAGGGAGACGCCCTATTGTTTAAGGGCAGCCGCGGCATGCAGATGGAGCGCGCGCTTGCGATGTTCTTAGGGGAGGACGTGGAAGAATGACACCAGCAAATCTTTATACGGCATTGATTGCTTGTGCGGTTGCGTTTGTGCTGACCGCAGCGATCGGGCCTGCTGTGATCCGGTATCTGCGCAAAATGAAGTTCGGTCAGAAAATCCTTGAGATCGGGCCGAAATGGCATATGAATAAGCAGAATATTCCGACGATGGGCGGCTTTATGTTCATCATTGGTATTGCCGTCGCGGTGGCGGCAGGCAACAGCTTTGCAGGAGAGATCTGCATGTCCTCGCTGGCGGTGCTTGGCCTTGCTGTGGCATATGGTGCGGTCGGCATGGTCGATGACTATGCAAAGATCCGCAAGAAAGAAAACGCGGGTCTCACACCCAAGCAGAAGCTGGTGCTTCAGATTCTTGTGGCGGGTGCGTTCATTCTGGTGCTTTTCCTGGGAGCAGACAGTGCGCCGCGCCTGTGGATTCCGTTTACCGATATTGTTTTCTTCTGGCCATGGCCGCTGTACATTATTTTCGCAGCATTTGTCATTGTGGGTGCGGATAATGCGGTTAACCTGACTGACGGTATCGATGGCCTTGCGGCTGGTGTCACGCTGCCGGTAGCGCTGTTCTTTGTCTTTGTCGGCATTGCGCGCGGCGATGCAGGTGTTGTGATCTTCGCGGCGGCGCTGGCAGGCGGTCTTGCGGCATTTTTGATCTATAATTTTAACCCCGCAAAAGTCTTTATGGGCGATACGGGTTCCCTGTTCCTCGGCGGCGCGGTGGCAGGTCTGGCATTTGCATGCGATATGCCGCTGATTCTGTTGATTGTCGGTTTGATCTACATTATTGAAACATTGTCGGTCATTCTTCAGGTGACCTATTTTAAGGCTACGCATGGCAAGCGTCTGTTCAAAATGGCGCCGATCCATCATCATTTTGAGATGTGCGGCTGGGGCGAGAAAAAAATTGTGCTGACCTTCTCGGGCATCACGGTATTGCTCTGCCTGCTGGCTTACTTTGTGGCACTGGCTCCGGTGCTACCCTAATTCTTAACCCTTCGGAGGTGTCCTCATGGCTTCAACAACCAGACAGGCGCGTTCGCCGCGCCGACCGGATCCACGACGGCGGGTCACCACAACCCGCCCGGCGCTTCGGCCGGATCGTGCGCCCGTACCGCGCGATGCAGCTATGATGCGAACGCATACAAAGCCTCCTGCACGGACACATGCACGCGCGCGAGTGCGCGCACACGTGTGGGATGTAGGTGTGTTTGGCTCTGTGCTGATGCTGCTGGTGATCGGCCTGATTGCACTGTTTTCCGCAAGCTATTCCAACGCGCTGTTTTATCAAGGCAGCGCAACCTATTTTATCTCCCGTCAGGGTATCAATGCGGCGGCAGGTGTCGTTGCAATGATTGTGATTTCCAAGATCAATTATAAGCTGTATGCGCGATTTCATAAGGAATTGATGATCTTATCGCTCATCCTGCTGGTTTTGGTTATTACACCGCTTGGCACGGCATCCAAAGGCGCGCAGCGCTGGCTGTTTGGCTTTCAGCCGTCTGAGCTGGCAAAAATCACGGTTATTATTTGCTTTTCTTATTGGATTGCGCGCGATACGCAGGGCATACGAACCTTTAAGGGCTTGATTAAGCCGTATGGCTTCCTTTTGGCAGCCTATATCGTGCTGCTGTTCCTTGAACCACATACCTCGGCCATGATGATTATTTGCGGTCTGGGCGTGGTGATTCTGGTTGCAGGCGGCATGCGTCTGTGGTATTTTGGCCCGATTTTTGTAGCGGCAGCGGGCATTTTGACTGTATTTTATTTCGCTTTTGAACATGTACAGGAACGCTTTTCTGTTTGGCTGGACCCGTTTTCCAACATGCAGGGCGAGGGCTGGCAGGGTGCGATGAGCCAGATTGCCATCGGCTCAGGCGGACTGCTGGGCCGCGGTCTGGGCAAGGGCATGCAGAAGCATCTGTATCTGCCAGAACCGCAGAACGACTTTATTTTCTCTTCCTGGTGTGAGGAAATGGGGCTGGTGGGCGCATTGTTGGTTTTGCTGCTGTTTGCCTATCTGATTTTCCGCGGTTTTCGTATTGCGCGGGCAGCGCCCGATAAGTTCAGCTGTTTGCTGGCAACCGGTATTACGGCGAAGCTGGCGATCCAAACACTGATGAATCTGTTCGTTATCACGGGTATCATCCCGGTTACCGGTGCGAGCCTGCCGTTTTTCAGTTACGGTGGTACGGCGCTGCTGATGCAGATGGGAGAAATGGGTATACTGCTCAATATCTCCCGCTATGCGCGTGTGGAAACCCGCGCGGAAGAATGAGGAGAAATAGGCCTGTGCGATCTGCATCGGGCTTTCGAAAAAGGGGGGAACTCACTTGAGACTGTATATCACCGGCGGCGGTACGGGCGGTCATGTGACGCCCGGGCTGGCGATTGCACGCTATTTTGAACATAAGCATCCGGATACGGTGGTGCGTTTTGCGGGTTCGGCACGCGGGATTGAGAATAAGCTGGTGCCGCGCGAAGGCTATCCGTTGGATGCGATCGAGATCATCGGTATGTCGCGTTCGCTCAGCCCGAAGGGGTTGGCGCATAATATAAAGGCGGCAAAGCTGGCAGTATCGGCTGTTAGCAAGGCAAAAAAGCTGTTGCGTCAGGCACGGCCGGACTGTGTCATTGGCTGCGGCGGCTATGCATCGTTTGCCGTGGTGCGGGCTGCGCAGCAGATGGGAATTCCTACGGTGCTGCTGGAAGTAAACGCACTGCCCGGCAAGGTGACTAAAATGCTCTCCAAAAAAGCGGATCGTGTGCTGGTCTGCTTTGAGCAGGCAAAGGAAATCTTGGGCGGCGGAGAGAAAATCGTGCTGACCGGTGCGCCGGTGCGTGGGGAAATCCTCGCGGCGGACCGCGCAAAAGCGCGCGCCCGTTTTGGCTTGACAGAGCAGGATCAATTGGTGGTTTCCTTCTGGGGCTCGATGGGCGCAAAGTATATGAACGAACATATGGCAGGCACGATTGCGCTGGAGTGTAAAAATAATGTGCCGTATCACCATGTGCATGCTACGGGTGCGGCGGCACGCGAGTGGCTGCCGCGCGTGGTGAAAGAGCAGGGTGCAGATTTGGAACAGCACCCTAATATTGAAGTGACAGAATATATTTATGATATGGCGGACCGACTTGCTGCGGCAGATCTGGTCGTTTGTCGCGCAGGCGCGGCGACGATGGGTGAGCTGTGCATGCTGGGTCGGCCAGCGCTTCTGGTGCCGTCTCCATTTGTAGCGGAAAACCATCAGGAGAAGAATGCGCGCGCGCTGGAAAAAGCGGGCGGATGCCGTGTGCTGCTGGAAAAGGATGCGTCGCCGCAAAAGCTGTACGAAGAGATGCAGCTGATGCTGGCAGACCGCAGCCGACTGCAACAAATGGGGCAGGCGGCTACCAGTCTAGCTGCGCATGACGCAAGCGAAAAGATTTATCGTGAGATCCTGTGGGCGATCGAGCACCACGGGAAATAAAGAAACGAAGGGGCGCCAACATGAGACGCAGAAAGCGAAGACAGAAAACGCCCGAGAAGATGCGCCGGCGTGCCAGCCGGCGGCAGCGCTTTTTCCATACGATTGGGCGCATCCTGTTTCTCGGGATTTTGCTGGCGGCGGCGATATTGGCGCTGACGGTTTTTTTTAAGGTGGATACCATCACGGTGGAGGGGGCGCAGAAATACCGCGCAGAAGAGATCGTTGCGGGCATGGATGTCAAGCAAGGGGACAACCTCTATTTGTGGAATAAGGTAAAAGTTTGTGATGCGATGTTGGAAAAGTTCCCGTATCTGCAAACGGTACAGATTCGACGGCATTTACCCAATGCTTTGGTGGTCACGGTGACGGAATGCACGGCATCTGTTGCCGTTGCGTCGGACGGCGGATATCTCCTGCTCAGCAAGGAGGGCAAGGCGCTGGAACAAAGCGCGACCAATAATGGCCTGCCGATTATCACAGGTATGACCTTGTCTGATGTTCCGCTCGGCAAGATTCTGTCAAGCGAATCGAGCGAGTCGGCAGATGAGCTGCTGACCATCTTGCAAACGATGGATGCGGCCGGCATGCTTGATGAGCTTTCCTTTATCAATTTGTCTGATCTGCGTGATATCCATATCGGATATCAGAAGCGGTTTGATATCCGGGTGGATTCGGTGGATAATTTGGCGTATTATCTGCGCTTTGCGCAAACGGTAATCGAGGATCGCTTGTCGCCGTCTGATATCGGACAACTATACTGGGATTCGCAAAACCGCTTGCATTATGTGCCGGATACCGCGGAAAATATTGAAAAAGCCGGCCTGGGATTGGCTGCATCGCCCACGGTTCCGAATACTACGACAGAAGATACCGCGCAGCAGACAGAAGACGGAGATTCTCAATCTTCTGATTTGTCCGAAGGAAGTGGGGATGAAACACAGGGCTTGGACGATGGAAGCGGAGAGGAAGACAATGCGGCGGACGAAGCGGACGCCGATGGGGATGCATGAGGAAAAGGGAGGAAAAAAGGACAAAAGAAGGCCGGAATACCTTGAACAACATGGATTTGCAGGGGCATTTGGCATAAATTTGGTGGAAAGATACAGAAAACTTTCAGTTTTTTTTGAGTAATTCACTAATTTCTGTTGCAAAATGGAACAATTAGAGGTAAAATTAAAACAATAGGGACAGCTCGCTTGTGATAGGCGGCGTCTGCATAAAAGAACGTATAAGATAATCTGAACGATTCTTTATCATAAAACGGAGGATGGCAATAATGGGTTTCGAGTTTGAACAGGGCTTGGATAATGTAGTGAACATTAAAGTAATCGGCGTAGGCGGTGGCGGCGGCAACGCGGTTAACCGCATGGTCGAAAGTGGTGTGCAGGGTGTTGAGTTTGTTTCGGTCAACACGGATATGCAGGCGCTGAACTATTCTCAGGCTGGTACCAAGATCCAGATCGGCGAGAAGCTGACGAAAGGACAGGGCGCGGGCGCAAACCCGGAGATTGGCCGCAAGGCGGCGGAAGAAAGCAAGGAGCAGATCGCTGCGGCGCTTGCCAATACACATATGGTCTTTATCACTGCCGGCATGGGCGGCGGCACTGGCACCGGCGCAGCGCCGGTGGTTGCGCAGATCGCTCGCGAAATGGGAATCCTGACGGTTGGTGTTGTAACCCGTCCGTTCGCGTTTGAGGGAAAGAAGCGTTTGGAGCAGGCCTTGGGCGGCATTGATGAGCTGAACAAGAATGTGGACTCGCTGGTTATCATCCCGAACGAGCGACTCAAGTACGTATCCGAGCAGAAGATCACTTTCAAGAATGCATTTGAAATCGCGGACGGCGTGCTTCGTCAGGCGGTCGCGAACATTTCCGAGCTGATCACTGTTCCGGGCTTCATTAACCTGGACTTCGCCGATGTTACTTCGGTTATGAAGGACGCAGGTTATGCACATATCGGTACCGGCCGCGCTGCTGGGAAAGATAAGGCGGCCGAAGCGGCTCGCATGGCGATTTCCAGCCCGCTGCTGGAAACCTCGATTGATATGGCGCACGGCGTTATCGTTTCTGTTATTGGCTCGGACGATATCGGTCTGGATGAAGTCGAGACGGCGGCTACCATGGTACAGCAGGCGGCGCATCCGGATGCACATATCATTTTCGGTGCGTTCATTGACGATACCATGGACGACGAGATCCGCGTTGTAGTCATTGCGACCGGCTTTGACAACATCCCGAACTCTGCAAAAATGAATATGGACGGCAAGCAGCCTGAACAGGCTTCCGGCTCCGGTTTGTTTACCGAGGCGTCCACTGCGGCAGCAGAGGAGAAGCCTGCTTCCACGCAGTCCAAATCCAGCGATCTGGGTTCGGATGATGCGGCGTTCGATGTACTGATGCGTATTTTCGATAAGGACCATCGCTAAATACAGCTGAAAATAGCGTCCCTTAAAAACAGCCCTGCAAAGGGCTGTTTTGGTCTGAAAGGATCTTGTAAAATTCTTGTAAAAAGGAGTGTGATCACCGTGAGTGCAGACCCTCGAAGTAAAAAGATAAAAAGAACTCGCGGTGGCGCAGCTATGTGAAGCCGCGGAAAGGCGGTAAGATATGGTAGAATTTTACAAGACTGTTGACGGAAGAATCACGGAAATTGCTGGCTTTGCGGAAGGCTGTTGGGTGAATATGGTGCATCCCAGTTCGGATGAGCTGGAGGAAATCGCTCGTGCGGCGCATGTAGAAGAGGAATTCATTCGTGCGGCACTAGACCCGGAGGAAAGCTCACGTGTCGAAACCGAGGACGATCAGCTGTTGATGATCGTCGACATCCCGATGGTGGAGAAAAACTCGGTGGAGGACGGCGGTCAGATGTTCAGCACGCTGCCAATGGGCATTGTGGTGGCACAGAACGCGGTCATTACAGTCTGCTTGGAGGACAGCATTATCCTGCGGTCAATTGCAGAGGGTGCGGTCAAGGGCGTACACACGGCGCTGCGTACACGGTTTGTATTTCAGATCCTGCTGCGTGTGGCAGGACGCTTCCTGAAAAACCTGCGTATGATCGAGCGCGACTTTACCCGTATCGAAAAGCGGTTGTATGATTCGCTTAAAAACGAAGAGCTGATCCAGCTGCTCGGCTTATCCAAATCGCTCGTTTACTTCTCTGCATCGCTCAAGGGGAATGAAGTGACGATGGAAAAGGTACTGCGCGGGCGCGTACTCAAGCTGTATGAGGACGATCGCGACATTCTGGAGGATGCGCTGATCGAGATCCGCCAGGCCATTGAGATGGCCGGAATTTACTCGAGCATTCTGTCCGGTACGATGGACGCATATGCATCGGTTGTATCCAACAATCTGAACATCATCATGAAGGTGCTCACGGTATTGACCATCATCATGACGATCCCCAATATCATCTTTGGTTTTTACGGCATGAATATCGAAGGCGGCGGCTTACCGGGCGATTTTGTCTGGTGGATTCCGCTGCTGATCTCGGTTGCCGCGTGCTTTTTCGCGTGGTTCATGCTCAAAAAGAAGAATCTGGATTGAGATTCCGGCGCCGCGTTTGCGGCGCTTTTGTTTTTCGAACAATAAAAAGGGCGCGTATGTACGCGCTCCTTTTGTGCATTACTTTTCCCATATGAGGGGGATGGTTTGGCCGAAGATTGTGATGGATTCCATTTCCTCCAGCGGGATGACTTCGGCAAGCAGGCCGCTGTTTGCGTGGCCGATCTGCCACAGATCGTAGGTTGTGCCGTCTTTGAGTGTCAGGATGGGGGAACCGCCTTCGGTGTAATATTCGTTGTCGTATTCGTCCGGCACGCCGTCCAAATACAGATTCATATCATCGTCAAAGGTCATTTCCTTATCGAAGTGCCATTCCAGATGGTAAAAAGCTGGCGTGAACGCGATGCTGTCAATCGTGACGTTCAGGTTGCCATAGGGGATGACCTGACCCGCCTGCGCGTATGTTGCAGTATCGGTGCTTTCCAGCGGCACCTCAATAACCCAATCGCCTTTGACAAGCGTCTGGTCCGGCCCTGCGTAGTTGCCTTCCTGCATGTAGCTGATGATATCGGAGAAGATAAAACGTGCCGTTTTGCTTTGCCATTGGTCGATGTCGTTCATGTCCATTTCGATCTGGAAAAAGAACTGTGTCATGTCGGATGCGGATTCCGGGGTGCCACTGCAGGAATTCCATTCCCCCTCGGTACGGACTTCGTAGCCTTTGAAGGTGAGAAAGTCAGTATTCGGATATTCCTGCAAATCAATAAACGGTGTGCCGTCCTCCTTTGCTGCGGAGAAGATTGCGTAAACAGTCTGCTCGTCGGCGTACATGCCGTCGAGTGAGATGGTCACACCATGGTCGGTGACACTGGCGCCGCTGGCGACAAATCCAGTGGTGGTTTCAACATCGCCGGCAGACCCTCCGAAAAATTCTGCTAATCTTGTGCGACCTCCATCCGGATCAGCAAAAAAGCCAACGACTGCGCCTGCCGCAGCGGTAAACGCCAGCACACAGGCGGCTGCGGCTGCAACGCAGAAAACCTTGCGCGGATGCCGGCGCTTTTTTTGCTTGGGAGTGGTTTGTGCTGCCTGAGTTAGTTTTTGTATCAGCATAGCCTGTTCCTCCTCGGTAAAGCGCAGCGCATCGAGCGCGTCCTTATACTGTCTCATATTCGCTGCCCTCCAGTTCTTGTTTGAGTTTGGCGCGGGCGCGGGCAAGCCGCTGCCGAACAGCGGCGGGTTTTGCCCCGACCATTGCTGCGATTTCTTCGGCGTTGTAGCCTTCATAATAATAGAGATAGATGACCTCACGGTATTTGACCGGCAGGCGCTGTACCGCGGTCAGCACGCCGGAATCCTCTGCGGGAAGAAAGGGAACTTCGCGTTCGATCAATTCGTCCAATGGTACAGGACGGCGGCGCCAGCCGCTCTTGAGAAGGTCCTTGCACTCGTTGATCGCCATGCGGAGGATGAAAGCGCGCGTTTCACCCTCGGTATCAAATTTTCGGTCGATTTGCAGCAGCTTCAGGAAAATATTCTGGCATACGTCCTGTGCGTCCGCCCGGCCGAGCGAATACGTAAAGCATAGACGCAGGATCATGCCGGAGTATAAACGAACGAAGGTTGCTGCATCCGCTGCGTCCTGCCAGACGGGCATCCGGATCATCCCCTTTCACTACGATAACGATTGAATGCTGGGTTGTGTGACAAAAGAGCAAATATTTTTTGATCTTCATAATTTCTTTCGGAAATGGAGCGGGCGCTGTGCTATACTTCGATCAGCGCAACGATAAAATGTGACAAAAAACAGTGATGAAAATTGCAGAAAAAATCGCTGACTTTTTGTGCGAACAGAGAAAAATGATTGGAAACGGGTGAAAAAGCATAAAAAATGGTTGCATTAGCCGAGAATAGTGCTATGATATTACAAGGAAAAAACGGGATGAAAATTTTCGGACAAACATGAAGGAGCGAAGGATTTTTATGCTTCGGTTTTTAGAGAGTCTGCAATTTGTTTTATTTGTATTTTTTACAGCGGCCTATGCGTATCAAATCGTATATCTGGCGGTCGGCTTGATTGGAAAAGGCCGTCAGGGAAAGCAGGATGCAACATTGCACCGGTATGCAGCGATCATTGCGGCGCGCAATGAAGCGGGCGTAATCGGGGATTTGATCAAAACGCTAAAGCAGCAAGATTATCCGTCAGAACTATTGGATGTGTTCGTCATTGCGGATAACTGCACGGACAACACGGCGGAGGTTGCCCGCAAGGCGGGGGCGATCGTATATGAACGCTTTAATAAGGTGCAGGTCGGTAAGGGATATGCGCTGGACTATCTGTTCCACCATATTTTTGATGATTATGGCGACAAGACCTATGATGGCTTTTTCGTATTTGACGCAGATAATCTGGTAGACCCACAGTTTGTGCGTGAGATGAACAAAATGTTCGATACCGGTGAGTATACTGCGCTTACCAGCTACCGGAATTCTAAAAACTTCTGCGATAACTGGATTTCCGCAGGCTATGCGCTGTGGTTCCTGCGCGAGGCGCGTTTCCTTAACCGTCCGCGTACCCAGTTGGGCGTTAACTGTGCTGTTTCCGGTACGGGTTTTCTGGTTGCGGCGGACGTGATCCGTGAAGAGGGTGGTTGGCCCTATCATCTGCTGACCGAGGACATTGAGTTTTCCATCGCCTGTGCGGCACGTGGCCGAAAGATCGGTTATTGCGGTACTGCAATCATCTATGATGAGCAGCCGGTTGAGTTCCGCCAGTCGTGGGATCAGCGTTTGCGCTGGAGCAAAGGCTTCTATCAGGTAGATGCGAAATACACGGCCCCACTGCTGCGTGGTTGCCTGCGCGGCGGCAGAAAAGGCATGTCTTGCTATGATATGCTGATGACGGTTGCTCCCTGCAATCTGGTGACGATTGGTGTGCTGGGTCTGGCTTTGTTTGCGTGTCTGAGCAGCCTGTCGCAGCCGGCATTCATTACATACCGGGTGCTGCGTATGTTAGGCCGGATTGTTCTCACCACGATCAAGGGTATTTCGTTCAGCCTGTTTCTGTTTGGCGCATTCACTATGGCGGCCGAGTGGAAGCAGATTAAGGGAAGCGTTTGGAAAAAGATCCTTTATGTGTTTACCTTCCCGCTGTTTATGCTGACTTATATTCCGATTTCGCTGGCTGCGCTGGTCGGCAAGGTGGAGTGGAAGCCCATCCGCCACGGCCTTGCGGCGAAAGCACATAACGAAAACGAGAGCGCTTGATCCTTTGGTATACGTAAAAAACTGCTGCAACATCATGTTGCAGCAGTTTTTTTGTTTATTCAATGCAATGCGGTCTGCCAGTGGCATATAATTCTCGCCGGATGGCTGCAAACATGCGTTCCGCCATATCCAGATAACATCGTATCTCCATTTCGTCGATCTCAAATGGAAGATCAGTTGGGTATCGCGTTTCGATATACAGGTCATTGAGCGCAGCGCTTTCATCCAAATATTCCGAGAATGCATCGGCATCCTGCTGGATGGCCTGACGGCAGAGATAGGTCAGGTTATGGCCATCAAAGTGCCGGCCGGTACGGAATAGCAAATAGCCCTTGAGCGCCTTTTCAATTGCCTGCTGACAGTGAAACGCGATGTTGTAATGATCCCCGCCATAGGTTAGCAGCAGCCGCGCGCATTGCAGGTCGCATAACGCCTTATCCAGCCATTTGTAATAGAAATGGCTGTCGGATGCGCCTTTACGTTTCCTGCTCATAAATCACCTGCCCTTTCCGGGCGATCCATGCGGCATAGGAGGTTTCATCCTCCAGCAGGTCATCCCATTCATCGGCGGTGTAGACACTTAAATTGACCGGGACATCGGCGGAAAGCGCCAGATGCAGCTGCGTGCGCAGATGACGGCAATCGGAGCCGTTTGGTGCGATCACGCACAGGCTGAACGCTTTGAGCTTACCGGTGGCCATGGTCCGTTTTTCTGCAAACAGAATGATCCGCCGTGGCTGACACACACGAAGGATATCCCGTTCTGCTTGCTGGATCGACTCAGTCATGAGCAGATGCCCCCTGTGTTTCAAATGGCGTTAGCGTTGCAAGCGCTTCGAAGTGCGCTTTTCCATCTGTCTCGCCGCGTACATAGCGCGCGTCGTCTACTGTGCCGCAGAGCAATTCTAGATGCTCACCGAAAGCGGTTTCGGCGGTATAGTTGACTTGCAGGGAGGAGACAAAGCCTGGCTGCCGCTGCAAATCGAGAGCGTCTGAAATCAGCTCTACAATGCGCACGTTGTTGACGTGGTTGTTGACATCCAGATCGGAATACTGCACGGTGTGGATATGGTGCGGCCGCACAGTATCGCAGGACAGCTTGGGCAGCGGCTCAAATAATGTTCCACGCGCTGTGTGCAGGTAGCTTTCTGCAGCCGGGAAGGCGCTGGGACGCAAGATGCGGTGCGATGCAGGGTCGAGTGTGACCCACATCGACTGCGCATCGCCAATCTGCTGTTCGTCTGCGAAAAACGCAAAGCAGCGATACCAGCTTGCGCCGCGGATGCCGGGACACCATGTCTCGCATCGGATACGCTCATACGGGCGCAGAGGGCGCGTCAGACGCGCTTTCATGCGCGAGAGGACCCAGACTATGTTGAGCTCGTCCTGCGCGAGGTGCAGCGATTCTGCGTGCACTGTGGCGGCATCCTGCATAATCAGCCAGAGAAAGGACGGCTTTGCAATGCCTCGGTTATCAATATGACCATAGTTGACTTCATATTCGCGGGAAAGAAGATCTGCCAAGGGAATACGCCTCCTCAAAATCAATGGAACAGGCTGGCAATGAAACGGGAAACTAAGTCAAGCAGTGAAGACTGCTGAACGGAGGTTTCCGGTGTGGTGTCTGGGGTGCTTTCGCCCGCGGCATAGTGCTCGGACAGCATCGCTGCGCAGCCGTCTACCTTTTGCAGGGAAGAATAGCTGAAAAATACTTCACCCTGAATATCAATGCTGTCATCCAGCAGAGTGAGCTGGCGCTGCAACTCACCCGTACCGTACCAGACGTCGCCCGGTTCCGCTTCCGCTGCACGGTAAGCGCCGATACCGATGTACAAGGCAACGTCGCTGGTGGAGACTACCTGCTGCCACCAGTCCACCAGAATTTCAAAATCAGCGATTTCGTAGCCGATAGACCAGTAAAGCTGCGGACAGATATAGTCAACTGTTCCCTTGTTGATCCATTCGACCGAATCGCAATAAATTTCCTGATAGGAAGAGCGGCCGTTGGTTTCGCTTCCCTTGGGGTTATTGGCTTTGTTGTCCCAGATACCGGCAGGGCTGACGCCGAACGATAAAGCGGGGTTGATTTCGTGCAGTGTCTCATCGAGGGAAGCGATCAAGGTGTTGACATTGTCACGCCGCCAGTCTCCGATGTCACTAAAATCGCTTCCATAGCGGGCAAAAGTCGCGGAATCGTCAAAATCGGTGCCCGGATAGAAATAGTCGTCCAAGTGGATGCCGTCTACATCATAGTTTTCCACAATTTCGGCTGCGCCATCCACTACCAGCTGCTGTACTGCTGGCAGGCCAGGGTTGAAGTAATAATTGTCTTCGTATTCCACAACCCATTCCGGATGCTGCTTGGCCGGGCTGTTTTCGGGAAGAGCATCCCACTCGCTTTGGCCGTCCTTGGTGATGCGGTAGGGATTGATCCAAGCGTGCAGCTGCAAGCCACGGCTGTGTGCGCCTTCGACCCAGTAGGCCAGCACATCAAAATCGCTGTCCGGCGCCTGTCCAACGGTACCGCTGATATAGCGACTCCACGGGAAAATCTCCGACGGGTAGAGTGCGTCTGCCGAAGGGCGAACCTGCAGAAAAACTGTATTCAGCCCCATTGCCGCAATATTGTCGAGAATGGTATCCGCTTCGCTTTTGAGTGCATCGACCGACAGGCCTTGCGCAGAGGGATAATCAATATTATATATGGTTGAAACCCATACGCCGCGCATACCGTCTTGCGCGGTTTGGACGGCGCCGGCGCTGGAAAAAATCAGCGTGAGTACCAGAATAATGGAAAGAATGCGTTGCTTGAGCATGGAAAGACTCCTTTGACCGTTAGCGTAGATATATAATTATTTTACCATTGCAGGCAGGAGAAAGCAAGAATGATTGACATGGGCGCGGATTCATCGTATGATGGAACACGGACAGAAAAAGGATGTGAATGGCATGCAAAAAAAGGTTCTGGCGCTGCATGATTTATCGGGCTTTGGCCGGTCGTCGCTGGTGCCTATCATTGCGGTGATTTCTGCGGGCGGGCATCAGTGTGTGCCGCTGCCGACTGCGGTGTTTTCCACCCATACCGCGATCCCCGGCTGGGTGACCACCGATTTGACGGACTCAATGCAGGGAACAATCGACCAGTATGAGGAGCTGGCCTTGCGCTTTGAGGCGATTTACGCGGGCTTTCTGGGTTCAGCGGATCAGATTGACAGCGTTGGTGAGGCGGCAAAACGCCTCAAAAAAGCAGACGGCGTGACCTTGATCGATCCGGTGATGGGAGATAACGGCAAGGTGTATGATACCTATACGCCGGAAATGTGTACCCGGATGCGTGAGCTGTGTGCGATTGCGGATATCATTACACCTAATACCACCGAAGCGGCAATCCTGCTCGACCGTGACCCGTACAGCAAGCCGGGCAGTGTGGAAGAGGCGTGGGAATGGCTGCACGCGCTGCACGAG
This sequence comes from uncultured Agathobaculum sp., assembly GCF_963927765.1. Classification (NCBI taxonomy): domain Bacteria; kingdom Bacillati; phylum Bacillota; class Clostridia; order Eubacteriales; family Butyricicoccaceae; genus Agathobaculum; species uncultured Agathobaculum sp. The sequence goes on from NZ_CAWVCU010000087.1 coordinate 23,506, forward strand.
CGTTACGGTGCGCAGGTCGTGTTGACGGGATTGGATTTTGCAGAGGGGCGCGTCGGTTCGGGATGCCTTTCCGAATCCGGTGGCGCGCTCAGTCTGCATCGCCGGATTGACCGATACTATCCGGGCACCGGCGATCTGTTTGCGTCGGCCATGCTGAGTGAGCTGCTCAATGGCGCAAAGTTGGAGGACGCATGCGAACTGGCAGGGGAGTATGTGAAGGATTGCATTGCTTATACGATGGAGCAGCAGACTGACCCGATGCACGGGGTTCAGTTTGAGAAAGTGCTGCCCAAGCTGATAGACGGGACGTATCGGCGGGAACTACGGGAACGACCGCTGCGGCATAAATAAGAAAAAGCACCGCTTTGGGCGGTGCTTTTTATTGGACTTATGAATCATTACCTATTGCAAAAAAGAAAAGCACCTGTCTGAGACAGGTGCTTTTTTGGAGCGGCTGACGAGGCTCGAACTCGCTACCTCCACCTTGGCAAGGTGGCGCTCTACCAGATGAGCTACAGCCGCATTTTGTATCGCGCCGAACTTATCAGCGCGATATTAATTATAGCAAAGACATGTTACTCTGTCAAGCAGAAAAATGAAAAAAGATAAAAATTTTCATTGCGTCTCACGGGTGGCGAAATGCATCCGCAGGCATACGAGAAAATAGACCATTGCTGTCATGGGCAGAAGCAGGAGGGGGGACACGGGAAACCGCTGCGCCAGCATGTCGAGTGCAATGTTGGACACCCAGAAGCTGGGCATCAGTGCAAGCGCATAAATATTGCACCGCCAGTATTTCTTGCGCCACTGTCGTCCCGTACTGACATCCTGCGTTTGGATGGAGCTGCACAGCCCAAGAAAGAGAGCGCACATGCCGATTTGCACGAACAGGCCAAGAATAGTCGGAATCTGATAATACGTTTGTTGCCACAGGTCGTAAATCATCAGAGCAGCGCCAAAGACATTGCCGCCAATGGTGAGGTTGAGCAACATGGGGGCGCCACGGAGCATCTCCGTAACGGATGGGATGGAATTTGTTTCGCTGCCCGGGGAAGAAGGTTGGATATCCCGCAGCAGCCAGTCGGTCGTCACGTCAAAATAGTCTGCCAGTGCGATGACCTTATCGGTGTCGGGCATTGCGTCGCCTAGTTCCCACTTGCTGACCGCTTGCCGCGATACGCCCAGTGTGATGGCTAGCTCTTCCTGCGACAAGCCGCGCTTTTTACGCAGATCGGTAATTTTTTCTCCCAGTGTCATGTTTGGTTACCTCCTTGTTTGGTGAGGCCATTTTATCGAAAATTACGGTTGCATGCTACCGTGTTTGGTTGGAAAATGCGCAACCGGCGGTTGCATATGAAAAAACAGCGCGTTCTTTGCAGCAAACGCGCTGTTTTTCAGTGTGTGAAAACAGGCTGGGATCAATAGCCGAGCGGCTCGCCGATCAGCACGATCTCACAGCGCTCCATGCGCTGCGGCGGTCCCATGTGAATGACCATTGCACGGCAGATGCGTTCCGGGCTGCGGCAGTCGTGGCATTTGCCATCAACCGCGCAAGGGGTTTTCTTCTCCAGCCGTTTGGCATTCATGGGAGCGGCAACATTGCGCGCCCGATCGATTGCACTTGCCAGATCAGGGCACAGCTTGTTGATGCCGCAGACAAAGATACAGCGTTTTGGTCCAAACAATGTGCCGGATACGCGGTTGCACGCGCCGTCAATATTGACGACCTCACCGCTCTCGCTCAGCGCGTTAGCCGAGCTGAGATAGATATCCGGGGTCTGGAAAAACTCGCCGGACTTAACCCAGTGCCAGTGTACGGCGGTGCTATTGGAAAAAGCCTTGGGGAAACCAAGCTGCTGAAGTGTCATCGAGCCGCCCAGCGACACGGATTTACCGGCGCAGGTGTCGGTCAGGTAGGTGAGTGCGTCGGCTACGGTCGGAAAGTAAGTAAAGCCAAAGCCACGCTGCGTAAAGGCCTTGCAGATGGCATCCACAGCCAATAGGCCGCGCTCAAACAGCGGCAGCAGCTCGGCGGGGCTGTGTACCAGCGCGTCCGCCCCTGCTGCGGTCAACTCCTCAGCGGAACGGAATCCCCATGTAACGCCGACAGCGGACAGGCCGGCGTTTTTCGCGGTCTGCATGTCAGTCGCGCTGTCTCCGATATAAAGGGTGGTTGTCGGATCACCGCCCAGTTCGCGCAGCAACCGCAATGCGCTGGTGGGATCGGGTTTGCGCGGTGTATCCGGACGCTCGCCATAGGTGATCTGCACCAGATCACCAAAAAAGTACCGGATCAGGCTTTTGGCAGCCAAATCGTATTTGTTGGACAGAACGCCGACCGAAACTCCAGCCTTTTTCAGCTGCCGAAGCAACGGCAGAATGCCGTCATACGGCTGGGTACGGTTCATCATGCGCTGGTTGTAAGCTGTGCGGAATTCATCCAGACAGGTGTCAATCATGGCTTCGGTGCGTTTGTTTTCCGGGATGCAGCGCTCAATCAGCTTGCGTACGCCGTTACCGACGCGTACGCGGGTTTCCTCTTCGGTGACGGCGGCAAAGCCGCGGCGCACAATGGCGCAGTTGACGCTGTCGGTCAGATCACCCAGCGTATTGAGCAGGGTGCCGTCCAAATCAAAAATTGCGGTGGTAATTTTCATGCTATCGCTATCCTTTTTCTTGTTGCCGGGCGGGCTCAGCCGCGCATATAGGTCTTTGTGATCTCACCGAGCATAGCCGAAACCGTCGGATTGAGCGCTTCCTTGCGCACGCGCCAACGCCAGTTTTTGCCGCCGATGGTGGCGGGGGTGTTCATGCGGGAATCGGCGCCCAGCGAAAGCAAATCCTGCAAGGTGGTCATGGTGATGCGTGCAGGGGAGGCCCATACACTCTTGATCGCGCTCCAGCCCATCGCTTCGCTGTGCGAGGTGCGCAGATACCGGTAGGCAAACTGCTTTTCCGGCTCGGTGCAGATGTCCATGATCTGCTCGCATACGGTCTGCGAATCGTGTGTAGAGGTATAAACGATACTGTTTGGCACAAAGTTGTGCGGCAGATGCTCGTTGTCGCAATCGGGTGTAAAGCCGAAAATCAGCACCTTCATGCCGGGGAAACCGCTTTCTGCCAACAGCTCGCGCACCTCATTGGTCATTTCGCCCAGATCCTCTGCAATCAGAGGCAGGGTGCCAAGCGCCTTTTCCATCGCATGGAACAGCTCCATGCCCGGGCCTTTATGCCAGTGTCCTTTGATTGCGGTTTCCTCGGTCGCGCGCACCTCCCAATAGGCTGCAAAGCCGCGGAAGTGGTCGAGACGAATCACGTCAAACAGCGCCATGTTGCTTTTCATGCGCCAGATCCACCATGCGAAGCCCTCGGCGCGATGCGCGTCCCAGTCATAAACCGGATTGCCCCACAGCTGACCCGTAGCCGAATAGTAGTCAGGCGGTACGCCTGCAACCAGTTTAGGACTGAGGTCAGTTTTCAGCTTGAACAGCTTTGGGTGCGTCCACACATCTACCGAGTCGGCGGAAACATAGATCGGGATATCCCCGATGATCTGGATGCCGTGCTCATTGGCGTATTCGCGCAGCGCAGTCCACTGGGTAAAGAAAATATATTGCAAGAAAATGCGGAAGTCAATTTCATCCCGCAATTCTTCGGTTACTTTTTTCAGCGCTTCGGGCTTACGGTCGCGCACTGCTTTTTCCGGCCACAGATAGACCGGCATATCGTGGTACTTTTCTTCTTTCAGCGCCATAAACAGCGCGTAATCCGGCAGCCATTCTGCATTTTCCTCGATAAATGCCACAATCTTTTTGCGCATTGCATCGTCCACGCGGGAGTAAGCCTTGCGGAACAGCGGCCATCGGGTATCGGCCAGCTGCTCAAAGTCCGCCGTATCGGGTGAAGCCTCAAAGTCGCGTGCCTTGACTTCGGCTTCGGTGAGAAGCCCGTCCTCGACCAGCAAATCAAGATCAATCAAATACGGATTGCCTGCAGCGGCGGAAAAGCACTGGTAAGGCGAATCGCCAAAGCCGGTGTGACCAAGCGGCAGCACTTGCCAGTAGGTCTGGTGCGCAGCCGCAAGGAAATCAACAAATTCATAGGCGGTTTTGCCCATAGTGCCGACGCCGTGCGGCGAGGGCAGGGAAGTGACGTGCGCCAGCACGCCGCTGGAACGGTGAAACATACAATACATCCCCCAATTGAATATAGTTACATTATAGCGTGTTTTATGGAAATTTGTCAATTTTACTTGCCAAGCGTGCGGACGCAGGATATAATGAAAAGGCTGAAAAATATACAGGAAAAAGGGGAATTTGACGCATGAGAATGCGCAAAAAGAAAAATCTTGATATTCGCTTTGAGGCTTGCGCAGATGTAATGGCATTTGAGCCGAAGGAAAAGCGCGGCAAATGGCGCGCTTTGTTCGGAAATGACCATCCGCTGCATGTGGAAATCGGCTGCGGCAAGGGACGTTTCGCTATCGGGATGGCGGAACAGCATCCGGATATCAATTTCATCGCGGTCGAGCGGGAGGAAGGTGCGCTCATCATGGCGGCGGAGCGCTGCCAGCAGCAGCCGCTGCCCAACCTGCGGTTTGTGTCGTTTGATGCAGCCGAGCTGCGTGATGTGTTCGCGCCCGGTGAGGTCGATCGTATCTATCTGAACTTTTCCGACCCGTGGCCGCCCAACCGGCAGCGCAAACGCCGCCTGACGTGGCGCGCGTATCTCGAGGTATATGACGAGATCCTCAAGCAGCAGGGCGATATCTGCTTCAAAACCGATAACCAGCGGTTCTTCGAGTGGACGCTGGCCGAGATTTGCCAGTTTGGCTGGCTGATTCAGAATATTTCGCTTGATTTGCACAACTCGGACTTTGAGGGCAATGTGATGACCGAATACGAAGAGAAGTTTTCGTCCGAGGGTGCTTGCATCTATCGTCTGGAGGCACGGCGTCGGTTGCCGGAATTTTTGCGTAAGTGAAAAAAAGAGAAGCAGCCTGCGGGCTGCTTTTTTATTCTTGACATATGTCGGAAATGTGCTATCATAGAATCATAACCGGCATATGCCGGAAACAAAATCGGAGGCGTAAATCCATGAAAATCGCAGTCACTTATGAGAATGGTCAGATCTTCCAGCATTTTGGACACACCGCTCAGTTCAAAGTATATGAAGCACAGGACGGCAAAATCCTCTCTTCTCAGGTTGTGGATACCAATGGCAGCGGCCATGGCGCGCTGGCAGGCTTCCTTGCGGCGCAGGGTGTGGATACGCTAATCTGCGGCGGTATCGGCGGCGGTGCACAGATGGCTTTGGCAGAAGCGAATATCCGTCTGCTCGGCGGCGTACAGGGCGATGCAGATGAAGCGGTTGAAGCGTTCCTGTCCGGTTCGCTTGTGTATAACCCGGATGTCAAGTGCAGCCATCACGAGCATCACGGGGAAGGACATGACTGCTCCTCGCAGGGCGGCCACCACTGCGGCGGACATTGCCACGGCTAAACCATGCCCAGACCGAAAAAATGCCGCCGTGTGTGCGGTTTGCCGGTGTGTCGGGAGTTTGGTCCGCGCGGTATGGGTTGTGCGGGCGAGCCGGTCACGATGGGACTGGATGAATATGAGGTCATCCGTCTGATTGATTTGGAAGGCTTGCAGCAGGAGCAGGCAGCCGTCCAGATGGGGGTCGCACGCACAACGGTGCAGTCGATTTACAACGCAGCGCGGCGCAAGCTGGCGGACTGCATGGTAAACGGTAAGATGCTGCGCATCGAAGGCGGTGACGTTGAGGTGTGCGAAAAACGCGCGCACTGCATGCGGCAGGGCTGCTGCGGGCATCAGAGATGCGGAAAACAAAAACCGGAAGGCTGAGCCTTCCGGTTTTTTGTGCTATAGTTTGGTATAGCCGCGCGGGGTAACAATGGCGTCCAGCGGTACACTGGCCGCGCAGGCGGGACAGTTTTTGCCGCGCACAAAATTGTGGTAATGAGGGAAATCCGCGCCGGAAAACAGGCTGAAAACCGGCTTTCCGTCCAGTTCGGAAATGTTGGAGAACAGCGCAGAATATCCAGCGACACGGCCGCCATAATACTCGATGCACTCGCGCGTTTGCGAAAGGGTTTGCCCGGTGGAAGCGGTGTTGACCAGCACCAGCACGTTTCGGTGTTCGATCATGGGGCGGAGGTTGTCCGCAAACATAAACTGACCGTTGACATTGCTGTCCGGCTCGACTAGATAAATGGCTTTGTTGGTGTTCAGGCTGCCGATGCCGGAGTTGGCAAGCTCTTTGGCAATATACGCGCCGATGTACTCTGTGCCCTCCAGGCAGAGTAAGGTATCCACACTGATGGAGGAAAAGTGGAACGCGATGCTGCGTGCAGCTTCGAGCGCCATGGCCATATTGTGCTTGATTTCGGACATGTCGATATAATAATTGATATGGGAATGGTTGGTTGCGAAATGACCCGGAATCGCATCTGCATACAGACGCTTGTTGGAACGGGAAATGATACGGATCGGCTGCTGCATAAATAACCACCTTTCTTTGTCCGTTATAAAATTACAAGCATATTATAGCGCAATTTTATCAGCATGGCAAGAAAAAGCGAAGCCGGGTTTGTGGAAAATGGCAATAAAAAGACCCTGCTGCAAAAAGCAGCAGGGTTAGAAATCAGAAGATTAAAGCGCAGCCTTAGCCTTCTCAGCAAGCGCTGCGAAAGCAGCCTTGTCGTTGACAGCCAGATCCGCGAGCATCTTGCGGTTCAGGTCGATGCCAGCCTTCTTCAGGCCGTTCATGAAGCGGCTGTAGTTCATGTCGCAGGACTTAGCAGCAGCCGAAATACGGGTGATCCACAGACGACGGAAGTCGCGCTTCTTGTGCTTACGGCCAATATACGCGTACTTCAGGCTCTTCATAACCGCCTGGTTGGCTACACGGTAGTGGGTAGACTTGGCACCCCAGTAGCCCTTTGCACGCTTGAGGATCTTCTTTCTTCTTTTGCGCGTCATCATTGCGCCCTTAACTCTTGCCATTGTAATTGCCTCCTATATGAAAGATGTTGTTACTTACTTATACGGCAGCAGACGCTTGAGCTGCGCTACGTTCGTGGAATCCGCGAAGCCTTCCTTGCGGAGGTGGCGCTTGAGCTTGGTCGTCTTACCATGGCCGTTGAGCAGGTGACGCTTGCCAACATGGCCGCGCTTGAACTTGCCGTTCTTGGTTACGGAGAATCTCTTCTTTGCACCGCTGTGCGTTTTGATCTTAGGCATTAGGTTTGCTCCTCTCTGAATTTGCGCGCTAGGCGCGTTTTAGTTTACTTGTCCTTAGCGGGCGCCAGAAACATCAGCATCTGACGGCCTTCGAGCTTGGGCTGCTTTTCTACCGTGCTGCATTCCGAGCACAGCTCCGCGAAGCGATGGAGCAGATCCTGACCGAGCGACGCGTGCGTGACCTCACGGCCGCGGAAACGAACCGAAACCTTGACCTTATCGCCATCCTTGAGGAAACGGCAGGCGTTTTTCACCTTGGTGTTCAGGTCGCCAACGTCAATGTTGGGGGTCAGGCGAATCTCTTTGATCTCCACGACGCGCTGGTTTTTGCGCGCTTCCTTTTCACGCTTGGCTTGTTCAAAACGGAATTTGCCGTAGTCCATGATCTTGCAGACCGGCGGCTTCGCCTGCGGGGCAATTTTCACCAGATCCATACCCTTTTCCACGGCGGCATCCTGTGCCTGTTGGATGGGAACAATGCCGAGCTGCTGACCGTCGTCGCCGATCAGACGGACTTCCTTGTCGCGGATCTCCTCATTGATTTGATGTTCCATGCTGCTGATTGGTAAGCACCTCCAAACGATAAATGGGTTAAGACAAAAAGAAAAAGGACCGATCGAAAGCGACCGTCCTCCGTGCATAAAACGCAAACCCGTACCCAACGGATTTTTTGCTTTATTGACCCGTTTGCTGAAAACGCTGCGGGTGAGGACATTGCCTTCTTCCTTGTTACCTGAAATACTATATCAGAAATGAAAGACAAAGTCAAGGCTTTATTTCGGTTATTTTAACTGGTATGATATTTCGCACAGGCAGCATACTATGACAGTACGGCGCTCCAGAATGGGGCTTTACAAAAAGGACTCGATTTGTTATGCTTAAAGCAGGAGAAGGATTCTCCACACAGCCTGAATTTGAACCATAAGGAGGTGCCGGATCGTGAGCGAGGAATACGGCAACGATTTTGTTACGCTGATTGATGAGGACGGCAACGAAGTTGCGTTTGAGCACATCGACACCGTGGAATATCAGGGAACAACCTATCTGGCCTTTATCCCGGCAGAGCTTTCTGTCGAGGAAGACGCAGAGGTCGTGATCATGCAGATCGTAGAGGAAGACGGCGAGGAAATGCTGGAAGCGGTTGAGGATGACGAGATCGCAGATGCAGTGTTTAATATCGTAATGGAACGCGCCGAGGCGGAAGAGGAAGAGGAAGAGTAAGTTCATCACCGCAAGCGGCACGGATCAGTTAAATCCCTGCCCTGTGCGACAGCAGCCCTTTTTTAACCCACATTTTTAGTACGGGATTTCGGAAAGTTTTGGCATCGAGCAGCAGGCCTCCCGGGTATACACGGACGTTGGAAGCGCAGACATGCCAAACAGAAAACCCACCTGCATGAGTCGTGCAGGTTACTAATTGGGCTGCATCGGCAGGGCGGGGTATTATTATACCCAAAAATCGCTTACGCTGATGGCTACCCAAAAGATAGGCAAATAATTTGTTACATTTGTGTAACTTTACAGGAATTTTATTTGCTTTTTTTGCGTAAGATGATATAATGATACAAAGAGAGTATATAAAGGAGGTGCAGAAAGCATGAGACATCTTAGAATCCCCCAGCAGCCCGACCGTCCGGATATCGATGATCTGATTTTCGGTGATGAGCATGAGACACATAGCGATAAGTAAAACGCTTACGGATATGTCCACGCAGGGAAGCGCATGCTGGAAGGGGATGCGGCCGCGTGGTTTTTTTATACTTATTCCCCGGAAAATAAAAAAGGGAGACCCATTCTAAATATGAAAAAATGTCTCGCAGAAGGGTGATGCCCGAAACGGAAAACCGTTTCGGGCATTTTTTTATGCATTGGGAGGTAAATAGAAGCGAAGCCGGTCGAGTACGGCTTGGAAGCGAGGCTCAGTGCGTAACGATTCATATTGCGCATCTTCTTTCAGAGAACGTAGGGTCAGACGGTTTGCCTCGATCACTTCGTTTCTGGTCGGTACATGGGTCTGCACACCAGCGAAAAACGGGTTTTCTCGATAGTCAAGCGTGTAGGCCAGCCGCGCGTCAATGTATTGCTCAAGCTGGTCAAGCGCAAGATTGATGTCGTCCTCATCCTGTGCCAGCATCAGACCGATCAGCAGACCGTTGGAACGGTCAAGACCGAACAGCTTGTCTATGGCACAGTAGGCGTCGAGATAGCGGTGCGCGGCTGGAAAGTCTTTTTGCCGCCGCGCAACCGTGGTCAGGTTCATCAGTGCGCCCAATGCTTCATGGACATGTATCAGCAGTCGCTTGCGGGCGAGCTGTTCAGCTTCGTCCAGCTGGTTCTGCGCGAGCCGCAGATTGAGACGCAGTGTGTCCGCGTCGACCGGCTGCCGGTCTGGCAGGTTGTCGATCAGCGCTTCCGCTTCGCCGTACCGTCCAAGCATAGTCAGTGCGTTACTGCGCAGCAGTCGCGCTCCCAACTTCTCGTTTTCGGTTTCGCTTTGTGCTTCGCCTTGCTCAAACAGTGCAAGACAGCGCGCAATCAGCGTTTCGCTCTCTTGCTCGGGGTCTTCTGCGTGCGACAGCGCAGAGGACAGGAAGTGAAAATAAAATCCGCCGAGCATGACTTTGAGTTGGCCGCTGGATGGGTACTCGCGCAAGACGGACTCGGCTGCCTGCTGTCCGGCAGCAAAGCCCTGCTTATCAAATACAGTGCGCAAATGGTCGCCAATAGCGCGCAGTTCTTCGTTGGAGGGCGCGGGGTGAAAATCGAGCAGCGCATCGACTGTCATGCCAAGGGCACGGGCGATTGGTGGCAGTAGTGTGATATCTGGATAGCTTGCGCCGGTTTCCCAAAGTTAAAGATATGGGCAACACCGCAGAACACGCAAAAGGAAAGGCCCTGCGGGAAGATTCCACCCGGCAGGGCATATATACGCCATTCCATCAGCGCTGCAGCCGCACTGATTTAAGCCGTCAGGCAGGATCGCCTGTCAGCCAGAATCAGATTCGCCAGCGCGAACAGGATATTCAGTTTGGCAATCTGTTTTCGCAGACCTCGGTACCTGGTTTTCCGGTATCGAAGTTGGCCCTTTACTACCCCAAAGACATGCTCTACCTTGGCCCGTACGGAAGATTTCTCCTTTTCGCGGCGTTTGATCTGCCCGCGGGAACGATTGCCTGCGTGTTTACTCTGCGAGGGCCGCCTGTTGATTTTGTAACGGATTCGTTTCCTCTGGGTATTGAAAAGAACGGCGTCTTCCCGTTTTTCGGCGCCCAGGTATCCACTGTCCCCATATACGCTATCCTCATCGCCGGTTAAAAGCTCCGGCACCATCGTCACATCGTGGATGTTGGCGCTGGTGACCTTTACTGTGTGCACCAAACCGCTGTCTTTATCCACACCGATGTGGGCTTTATAGCCAAAATGCCAACTATTCCCCTTTTTCACCGAGTGTGCTTCCGGGTCTCGTTTCTTTTCCCTGTTCTTTGTCGAGGACGGCGCTGCAATCAGTGTAGAGTCCACTATGGTTCCTTTCTTCAGCAGCAGCCCTCTTTCCTGCAGCAGATATACCACCTGCGCAAACAACTTCTCCTGCAGCCCGCTGCGGAGCAGCAAATTCCGGAACCGACCCAGCGTATCGCCGTCCGGCACCTGATTGCTCGATTCCACTCCGCAGAATTCCGAGAATGCACGGCTGTCGATCACTTCCGCTACTGTTGCCATGTCCGACAGATCATACAGGTTTTGCACCAGATAAATCCGCAGCATCCGTTCCAGATCGTAGGGCTTATTGCCGCGCTCTCCTTTGTAATAGTGCGGCCGGATGAGTTCGATCCACTCTCCCCACGGCACGATGCGCTCTATCTGACTCAGAAATTCTTTCTTCTTTGTCCGCACCTGGCTCAATTCATCGCTCAGGCCCGACAGACTCATCTGCTTATCCATAGCTTTATTATATCATATTTTTTCTTTGTGCGGTGTTACC
>NZ_CAWVCU010000088.1:0-15180 GCF_963927765.1 uncultured Agathobaculum sp.
GCTCATGCCAAATGCACGATCCAGCATCACAATGAAATCCGCCCGGGTAATGGCGCTGCCCGGGTAAAACAGATGATTACCGCTCCCCTTGATTACCCCTGCAACCGCAAGCGTATCAATTTCGCGGTGGGCCCATGCGTACTTCTCTGTAACGTCATAGAAATAAACAGAGTGATCGGGCAAATACGCATAGGTTTCCGTGGTGTCCGTCGCCAGCGCGGCTGTCAGCACGCTTACCGAAACGACGGCAACCAGCAGCATCGCTGCCACCAGCTTACGCGTTCTTGTCATAATCTTCTCCTTGCCGTAAGGTGAACAACATGGGGGATTTCCTCCACCCATGTAAACTTACTGCAAAAGTATAGCACATCTGTCCCCACTTAGCAAGTTAAAAGTTGAATAAAATTCTTATTTCGGTTTTCATTATTCGCAATTTCCCACGTTTTTCCCCATTTTTCTATCACTTTTCGTAATAGCTGCGCGTGGGGAACATTGTGTGGCTTCCTCCTCATCCGGCACGCTGTTCTTCCCGATACCACCGGTAACTGAGCACCATCGACGCCAAAGACACCGCCACAAGCGGCACAAGCAGCATCACAAAGCGAACCGCATTGTTGGGCACAAACGCACCGATAACGCCCAACACACCGGCCGCAAAATACAGCCGTCCGGCGACGCGGTGTGTACGTCGCCACACTGATTCACTTGACAGTGTCCACGGCGTTTTGATGCCGCAGAACCAATTCATGCGGAACTTTGGCATGACATTGCCCAAATATACCATCATCAGGCTCACCACCAGACAAATCACCATGACGACATCGACTGTACCCGGCTGCAGTCCCTCTACCACACAAATCCCGTTCATGACCAGAACAAATAACATCATAATGGCCTGAAAACCGAGATATGATCCGAAGAATTTGTCATAGTTTCGTTTTTTGGGATCAAATCGCGGCATAAAGTAAAACAACACTGCAAGGAACGGGCCAAGACATGCGACAATCCACAAATGCCACTTTGGCTCATAACCTACCTCCCCTCCAAAATCCCACTGCATCGGGATCTCTGCTGGCAGGTACGCATACACTGCTGCCGCCAAGATTACCGGAAGAATCGCCAAAATCCAAACCGCCACTTGTGTTTTACTGATTTTCTTCATGATTGCTACCACCTTTCAGAGCCGTGACCCATTCCAGAATTTCATCGACCACAGACATGTTCAGTTCATAATAAATGTACTTCCCCTGCTTATCGTCCAGCACCAGACCGGCATCCTTCAGAATAGACAGGTGGTGCGAGATCGTCGCACCGGAAACCGAAAAATGCGAACAGATCTCCCCTGCCGCCATAGGACCCGCGCGCAGCAAACCAAGAATATCCCGCCGAATCGGATCGGACAGCGCTTTGAATGTCTGTTGAAAACTCATTTTGTATCCTCATCCTTTCCATTCCGCCGCGCGATGCACCAACCTTTGTGACCGCAATGCGGACAAGTCAGCCGCCATTCCTCATTCACATGCTGGCGGAACAGCAGCTTTGTCCACGGCAGTGCAAACAACTGACCGCACGATTTACACCAGAATCGACACCGCGCCAAGGCGCGCGCCTGCGCTACTATCAATGCTGCCAATACCAGCAGCACCACGCATGCTGCAATCCCCACTGCTCTCCCCTCCCTCATTTAGATCATCGTCTAATTGAAAGATACAACACCCTCCCGCATTTGTCAAGCATCATTTTGATATTTATCTAAATAATTAATTGAGCTGTATTTGGGGAGAAATACAAAAAAAATCCCGAGACTGTTGTCTCGGGATTTTCCTTTGTTCTATTGCGAACTCTTACGCCATACCGTTGAGCTTGGTAGTCATCTTGCTCTTCTTGTTGGCCGCGTTGTTCTTATGCAGGAGGTGCTTGGCAGCCGCCTGATCAACCGCCTTAACAGCGGTCGTATAAGCAACAGTCGCTTCCGCCTTATCGCCGGCAGCAACAGCCGTATCGAACTTCTTCAGCGTGGTCTTGAGCGCGCTCTTCGCCATCTGGTTGTTCATCGCCTTGACAGCGTTAACCTTGACACGCTTCTTTGCAGACTTGATGTTGGGCATTCCGAAAACACCTCCTTCGTTATCTATTCGTCAGTGTTTCTATTCTACCATCACTTTTCCCAAAATGCAAGTCTTTTTTCCATGATTCTGTATAAAAAATCCGATGTGCCGTAAAATACTCAAAAAAGGAGTGAATGCAATGGCTTTTCGCACGGATTTGGCAGTGGAAGCAGTACAAAATCTGCCCCATGCAGCCAACTTGCGGCAGGTTCGGCAGACCGATCGCACGATTGAAGGTTTTTCGGTTAACGAAGTGGAAATTCTGACCGAGCACGCAGCGCGGGAAATCGGCAAGCCCTGCGGACGGTATGTAACGCTGGAACTGGATGTGCTCGTCCGGCGTGAGGAGGATGCATTTCCACGCGCCTGCCGCGCGCTGAGCACGCTTCTGGCTGATCTGCTGCCGGACAGCGCATCCTCCGGCCCGGTGCTGGTCACGGGACTCGGCAACCGTATGATTACCCCGGACGCCATCGGCCCGCAGGCAATCGACCATGTCATCGCTACCCGCCATCTGGTCGAGCAAGTGCCGGATGTTTTCGCCTCTTGGCGTCCGGTATCCGCTCTTGCCCCCGGTGTATTGGGTCAGACCGGTGTGGAGACCGGCGAGGTCATTTGTGGTGTGCTGGATCGTGTCAAACCTGCCGCTGTACTCGCGGTGGATGCGCTTGCCGCCGGACGGCTCAGCCGCCTGCTGCGCACCATTCAACTGGCCGATACCGGCATCACGCCCGGCGCGGGTGTCGGCAATGCACGCGCGGCGCTCAACAGCGAAACGCTTGGCGTGCCGGTCATCGCCATCGGCGTGCCCACCGTCGTCGACGGCGCAACGCTCGCGCACGAAATCGCCGCACAGCTTGGCGGACCCTCCTGCGAAGCCCTCGACGACCTCTCCCTACCCGTCATGGTCACCACGCGCGATATCGACCGCGAAGTTGCCGATATTGCCCGCGTGATCGGCTATGCCGTCAACATGGCGCTACACCCGCACCTGTCTGTCAGTGACATCGACCTGTATTTGTCTTAAACCTCCTGCCATCTTTCGGTCATACTCGCGCACGGACGGGCGTATGATAGAACAAAACGCAGGGAGGTGGCAACCATGAGAAGACACAGAAAATCCACTCGGCGGCGGCGCGGCATCGGTTTGCCTGCCGCCGTTACGCTGTGCATTGCCGCTTCGCTGCTGCTGTTTTCGCGTATGGGCGGCGAATCCACCGCGCAGCAGGCGTTGACGCGTCTGGCTGGAAACGGGGATTTTATTCTGCGCGCGGTATCGCTTGAGCTGGGGCTTTCGCCAGATCAGGCTGCGGTTTTTGTCCCACGCACAGCGGCATCCGCCCTGAGCGAGGACGCGGAAAGCCCGCTTGCAGAAAGCACCTATATCCCGCAGGAAGAGGAAAACGACAATCCGGTGCTGGATGCCGCAGATAAGGCTGCCACCATCACAGTCAACAACGAAACCTCCTATGCTGTCGATGTGGCGGCCTGCCTGGCATCTGACACTGCCATCCATGTCAGTGGAGACGGCCCGCAGGTGCTCATCGTACATACGCACGGCAGCGAAAGCTACACGCCGGATGCTGCCTTTCCTTACACACCGACCGAAAACGAACGCACGACCGACACCCGCTATAACGTTGTGCGTGTCGGTGACGAGCTGCAAAGCGTTTTGCAGGATAACGGTATCGAAACCGTGCATATTCGCGATATTTTCGACTCTCCTGCCTATTCCGGTTCGTATGACCGTTCGCTCGCTGCCATCGAGCAGGCGGTCGAAGAATATCCATCCATTCAAATCGTCATCGACCTGCACCGTGACTCTATTCTGACCGATGACGGGCAGGCCTACAAAACCTCCTGCACCATCAATGGCGAAGAAATGGCGCAGTTGATGTTCGTAGTCGGCACGGACGACGGCGGACTGACCCACCCCAACTGGCAGGAAAATCTGAACTATGTCACCGGCCTGCAATACCAGCTTAACCGCACCTATCCCGGTTTGATGCGTCCGGTGAATCTACGCACACAGCGTTTCAACCAGCATGTACGTACTGGCTCGATGCTGATTGAAGTCGGCTCTTCGGGCAATACCATGCCGGAAGCGCTCGCTGCCATCCGTTTGTTCGGACAAACGCTGGCCGATGACCTCAACGACGTATAAGCCCGCTCCATTTGGCACAAAATACCCCTGATAAGGGGTGAAAGCATGGATACCATCACATTTTCCACCGATTTGGAAAGCAACATCCGCCTGATGCAGACCATTTTTCAGGGCGATAACACCTTCGTCACGCGCCGCGCGGTCGGTCATGCCGGTCTTTCCTGTGCCGTATTCTTCTTCGACGGCATGGTCAATAACATTGCGATCAACCAAAGCGTCATTCGGCCGATTGTCTGCTCCGACCTGAGCTGCGCCTCGGCAGAAACGCTTTGCCAAACCGTGCTGCAAATCAACGACAGCCGCGTGGAGACCGACGTTTCCAAGCTGTTTGCCTCCTTTCTGTACGGCGATACGGTGGTATTCACCGAAGGCGAAGCGCGGCCGGTCGTGGTCAACACCAAAGGATTTTCCGTGCGCAGTGCGTCCGAACCCGAAAACGAGCGGGTGCTCTCCGGTCCGCGCGAGGGCTTCACCGAATGTTTTATGCCCAATCTCGCCCTCATTCGCCGCAGGCTGAATGACAAACGGCTCAAATTCACTTTTCTGCGCATCGGCAGCCGCACCAATACGGTCGTCTGCCTGTGTTATCTGGCTGGGGTGTGCGAGCAAAAGCTGATCGCTCATCTCAAGCGCAAGCTGGAGGCGCTCGATATCGACAGTGTGCTGGATGCCAACTATCTGGCCGAACGCATCCGCGACCACCGTTTGTCGCCCTTCCCCACCCTTGGCACGACCGAACGCCCGGACGTGGTCGCCGCGCGGCTCGTAGAGGGCCGCTGCGCCATCGTGGTGGACGGTAGTCCGGTCGTGTTGACCGCACCCTTTCTGTTTCAGGAATGCTTCCAGTCTAACGACGATTACTATATCAGCTTTTTGCAGGCCAATCTGTCCCGCCTGCTGCGTGTGGCAGGCTTTATCTTTACCATCACTTTTCCCGCGGTTTATATCGCGCTGATGCTGTATCACCGCGAGCTGGTACCTGCCCGGCTGCTGTTTGCCGTGTCGGCGGCACAACGCGGCGTGCCGCTGCCCATCGGATGGGAGACCTTCTTGCTGCTGCTCGTTCTGGAAGCACTCAAGGAGGCCGGAGCGCGCACGCCGGGCGCGATGGGCCAGACGATGAGCATTGTCGGCGGCTTGGTGCTCGGACAGGCTGCGGTCTCGGCGCGATTTGCCGCCGCGCCGACCGTGATTGTGGTCGCAATCGCTGGGGTGACCGGCCTGATGGTGCCCAAGCTGCAAACCGCAACCCTGTGGCTGCGTTTTGCGCTGCTGGCCGGAGCTGCCGCTTACGGTCTGTACGGTGTCAGTCTCGCACTCGCGTTGGTATTAACGTGGCTTTGTCGGATGCACTCGTGCTCGGTGCCCTATCTGCTCAACCTAATCCCGCGTGTACAGGCCGAGCAAGAGGACGCTTGGCTGCGCGCTCCATGGTTTTTCATGCGGCACGACCGCTTTGCGGTCAAACGGAATTCATCAAAGGGGGACAAACCTTGAAACTGCCCGGAATATTGCTGTTGCTTTCCCTGCTGCTGTGTGGCTGCGCCCGCGAAGTCTCACCGGTCTCTGCGCTTGCGCTCGACCGCACGGACGATGTCTACCGCTTGACCGCAGAAGTCGTGCGACAGGACAGTCTGGATGACGCCGCCTCACCCGCCTATCTTTCCGCTACGGGGCGCGACCTGCCTGAGCTGCTTACTAACCTCAGCAACATCCTGCCCGGAGAACTGTATCTAAGCCATGCGCAGGTGCTGCTCATCAGTGAAAGCGTCGCAGAGGAAAGCATCCTACCGTTGGCGGATTACCTGTGCACAGAAAACGATGTGCGGCTCAGTCTGCGCGTCGCGGTCGTACGCGACGGCACGGCAACTGACCTGCTGCAAGCCGATGACGAAGTCTATGCGCTCAGTGAACTGCTTGACCGCGCTGCACAGGAAGGAACGCTGCCCGATATGCCCCTCTATCGTGTATCCGAAGTACTGCATGCTGACGGCACCGCCATCCTGCCCGCGCTGTATCTGGATGAATTTGGCCAAACCGCGCCCGCAGGTACGGCCGTATTTGCCAACGAGCGGCTGTCCTGCTTCCTCGACGGCGATGAGATTGGAGGCGGTGTCCATGCGTGAACGCTTATTCCCCCGCTGGGGCGCTGCGCTGTTCGCGCTGCTGCCCCTGAGCGAGATCCTGTACACCGCCGCCGGCACGCAAACCGTCTATGCCGCGGCACTGGCCAGCCTGATCTGCGCCTTGATCTGTGCAGGCGGTGCGCGCCTTGCCCCCATCTGGCAGCAGTCCCGTGTGCTGCAATGGCTGCTTGCGCTGTTTGCGCTCTGGCCGCTGACGTCCTCACTTGCCCGCATGGGCGTCTTTCTGCGCAGCACGGTGTTTTCCTCCCGCCCACTTTGGAGCCTGATCCTGCTCCTAACCGTCTGTACCATGCTCGCAGCAACATCCGGACTCAACCGCTGCGCTATGTGGGCGCTGCCGGTTGCGTGGCTGGCGGGAGTCATTGTTATACTGAGCGGTGTCCTGACCGTTTCACAGCTTCAACCGATGCACTGGGGCATGCCCGATGCCACGCTGCCGCGCGAAACCGGCCGTATCCTGCTGCGTCTGCTACCCGCTTCGCTTGTGCTCTCGCTCTCCCTGCCGGAACGGCTTTCCGGCGCGGCGGCACGCGGTCTGGCCGCTGGCGGTGCGTTATTTGCACTGATCTCTCTGCGTACCACGCTGCTGCTTGGCGTGCATACTGCCGCCTTGCTGCCCTATCCGAATTTCTCCGCAGCAGGGCTTGCCGCAATTGGCGATTTTGCGCGTCACGGCGAAGTGTTTTTCGCCGTCCCACTGCTGCTTTGCGAGCTTGGCCGCTGCGCTGCACTCGCCTGCGTACTGCTGCTGCCCTTCTCCCACTCCTACGGTGTTCTGCGCTTGTCTCGCCGTGCCAAGCAATAACCGATCCCCCCTTGCGTCCCGCCGTATGCTTTGCTATACTGTTGGCAAAGGAGACGGATGCAATGAACATTCAGATATTCGGCAAAAACAAGTGCTTTGACACCAAAAAAGCCCAGCGTTGGTTTAAAGAACGCGGTATCAAATTCCAGATGATCGACCTGGCCCAAAAGGGCATGTCCCGTGGCGAACTGGACAGTGTGCTCAAAGCCGTCGGCGGGCTGGACGCGGTGCTCGATGAAAAAAGCAAGGGCTACGCTTCACTCGCCTACCTTGCCTACGATGAGGACAAAAAGGAAAAGCTGCTTGAGGACGGCACGCTGCTCAAAACACCCATCGTGCGCAACGGCAGGCACGCTACCGTCGGCTATCAACCGGACGTGTGGGCAAACTGGGAATAAATCAAGTGCTAAACAAAAAGGACGGCTTTCCGCCGTCCTTTTCGTTTGTTTCAAACGCTCTTACATCAGTTCCTTCTGATGGGTTGCATACAGGTATTCATCCATGGTGTTGATGATGCGGTCCTCGACCAGCGCGACCGGATCGTTTTCCAGCAGACCCTCACGCACCTTAGTGTACTGGATGGGCATGAACTGGCTGAGCAGGTTGAGCGGAATGCCCAACTTACGCAGGTTGCCGATCAAACGCTCCTTCGCCTCTTCCACCGACGGGGTCGGCATGTAGTAGCGGCAGCGGTCGGAGAAAGAATACTTGCGCTTCATGCGGATTTCGAGTTCCGTGCCCTGATAGTGTTTCTTCCAGTGCTTGTCATCCGCCAGCATAGCCTTGTCCAGCGTCTCGATGAAATGGCTCGGCTCGATATCCGTGCCATAGAGCAGCTCCTGCTCGATGTATGCCAGCGCAAACATGCCTTCACGCATCGCAAACGTCAGCGCCGGACCAACCTTGAGGATGCCTACGCCGTCTTCAACCAGCTCGCGCAGCTTGATCTTGGTCTGGTAGTCGGTCGAGTGACCCTCGAACACCAGATTCGGGAAGTCCTTGATTGACGCCATCAGCTCTGCTGCCTTAGCGCGGTCATACTCGGTGCAGCCGCTGTCCTTCTCCTCGACGCCCGGCTGAACCACAACGGCGATGACGTTGTCCCACGCTTCATCCAAACCTTCCTTGCGGAAAGCGTTCTCAAAGGTTGCAACCGTGTTCTTGAAGTCCTCTACGCGAGTGACCTGCACGCCCTGATCTGCGCCGACCTGACCACCCGGGATCGGTACCTCGCTGCCGACGATGTAAACCGGCGCGATCGCGTTCGGATCGGTCTCGAGCAGCTTGTGATAGGTTTCCTCGGCCACACGCGCCAGACGCGCGCCGCGACGGGCAATCGTCTCGTCGCTCAGGCGGGTATTCGGGTCGTCGTCCGCGACCTTCATGCTGGTATCAATATGGATCTTGGTAAAGCCCGCGCCAACATAGTGGCGAATCAGTTCTTCCGCATCTGCCATCGCCTCAGCCTCCGGCTTGCCTGCAAAGGTCAGCGGGCCAAGGTGGTCGCCACCAAGGAACAGCTTGGACTTGTCAAAACCGACTTTATCTGCCACGCCCAACACAAACTGCTTGAAATCCATCGGCTTCATACCGGTGTAACCGCCGTTCTGGTCGCACTGGTTGGCAGTCGACTCAATCAGAACGCACGAGCCGTCCGACAGGCCGCGCTTGAGCGCCGCCTCGATAACATAGCCATTCGCGCTGCAAACGGAATAAATACCAACGCTTTTGCCCTGCTTCTGGAGCTCTACCAACTTTTTCAGCGGATTATAATTCATAAAAAATTCCTCCTCTTATTTTCAGCAAGCCCGTGGCACAGCCCTACGGTCCTGCTATTATGGTAACACAATTTTTTGATTTCGGCTTTGGGTTTGTTAAACGATAATTTGCATTTTTGCCACAATCTGTCCCTGCTGTCCACCAGTATAATACATTTCTCCACCGCAAGGCTTTTCATCCGGATTCCCCTATGGTAAAATAGAAACACAAAACATCCCGCATTATGCAGGAGAAAGAGGGTTGGATTATGCCTTTGGTAACAACAGAAAAAATGCTGCTGGACGCACAGGCCGGTCATTATGCCGTCGGCGCGTTCAATGTCGAAAACTTGGAGATGGTGATGGCCGTCATCCGTGCAGCGGAGGAGATGCGCTCCCCCGTCATCATGCAGACCACACCATCTACCGTCAAATACGCCGGTCTGGACTACTACCTTGCCATGGTGCGCGCGGCGGCTGAACGCACCGATGTGCCGGTTGCCATGCATCTTGACCATGGCGAGAGCTTCGACCTTGCCATGCAGGCGCTGCGCACCGGCTACACCTCCATTATGATCGACGGCTCACATGATGCCTTCGAAGATAATATCGCCCTGACCCGCCGCGTGGTCGATGCCTGCGCCCCGTCCCACATCAGCGTGGAAGCCGAGCTGGGTAAGGTCGGTGGCAAGGAGGACGACCTTGAGGGTGGCGACGGCAACCCGTTCACCGATCCACAGCAGGCCAAGGAATTCGTTGAACGCACGGGCGTTAACTCGCTCGCCATTGCGATCGGCACGGCACACGGCCTGTACAAGGGCACGCCCAAGCTGGATTTTGAACGCCTGAGCGCGATCCGCGAAGTCGTTTCCATTCCGTTGGTGCTGCACGGCGCATCCGGTGTGCCGGACGAAGCAGTGCAGGAGTCCATCACCCGCGGTATCTGCAAGGTCAACTTTGCCACCGAGCTGCGCATCGCGTTCAGCGACGGCGTCAAGGAATACCTCCGGAAGGACCCGGACGTGTTTGACCCCAAAAAATACTGCAAAGTCGGTATTGCAAACGTCATTGAAACGGTCAAGGGCAAAATTGCTATCTGCGGTTCTGCCGGCAAAGCCTAAACAATTCTGTATAAAAACCCATCGCGGGCGCGATGGGTTTTTATTTGTCACTTCATCCGAATGAGTGCTACGATATGCAGCACACAGAAATACACACCAACCAGCGCCAAGCCACCGCTGAGCACCATCAAAGCAAGTGAATACTGCTCCATATAGGCGTTAAGCGGAACGAGAATCGCGAACGCTGCCCAAAGCACGATCAGCGCCATCACCTTTTCGCGGCTCTTGCGTGCGAGAATGGACTGAAGCGGTGTCAAACGACGACCAAAGTCCATATCTGTCACGACTTCGAGGTTCTTGAACAGCTTTTTGCGGTAGTATACCTCTACCACCGCAAAAAGCGCCACGCCCGCAAGCGTCGCCTGCTGCCAGGTCAGGAAAGTGCCTGCACACAGGATCGCTGCAAACAAAATGATGACCAGACGGTTCTGATAAAACATGATCGAACCTTCGTTCTTCTTGTCGATCACATAGCCCTGCTTAGTCAGCGCGTCATAATAGATGACGCGCTTTTTCTTATCCGTATAGATGTTTCTGCCGGACAACTGCGTATTGGGGGTTTGCTGTTTCTTACTCATCTAACATTCCTTTTCCCTTGCAATAGGTCTGGAGCACATTGTAATCGCGGTCAAGCACCACCAGGTCCGCATCCAAGCCAACCTTGATGGCACCCTTACGATCCTCAATACCCAAGCAAGCCGCCGGGTTCTTGGTGCAAGCGTTGATCGCCGTGCTGACCGGCACCTGAGCCTCTTCGATCAGGATACGCAGGCCCTTATTGACACACAGTGTCGAACCTGCCAAACCGCCGGTCGAGGTGAGGTGCGCACTGCCGTCCGGATAGATTTCGATCTCATTTCCGCCAAACAGGAACTTCGAGCCGATCGGCTTGCCTTTTGCCATCAGTGCATCGGTAACCAATACCGCATGATCCGCGCCCTTTTCATGGAAGAACTGATTGAGGGCTGCCAGCGTAGAGTGGTTGCCGTCGCAGATGATTTCGCCATACATGCTGCGGATACGGTAAGCCGCACCAACCAGACCGTTCGCACGGTGATTAAACGGCGTCATGCCGTTATAGACATGGGTCATCGTGCGGGCACCGTTTGCAACCGCCATCACGGCCTGCTCATAGGTCGCAGCGGAATGTCCAATGCTGACCACCACGCCATGCTCGCTGCAATAACGGGTCAGCGCGAAGTCCTCATCGGTTTCGGTTGCCATGGTGATATACTTGATCAGGCCGTTTGCCGCTTCCTGATACTTTTTGAACTGCTCCACCGTGGGTTTTACAATATACTGCTCCGGCTGTGCACCCTTGTAGACCATATCCAGATAGGGGCCTTCAAAATGCGCACCCAGGATTTCTGCACCCTCATAGCCATCGGCAACCACCTTGGCCACATTCTTCAGCGCCGCGGTCAGCACCTGTTCGCTCTGGGTGATCGTAGTCGGCAGGAACGCGGTCACGCCTTCCTCTACAATGTGGCGCGTCCAGTAACGCAGGCCCTCTTCTTCTGCATCATTGGTGTCAAAGCCATAGGCGCCATGGCAATGCACGTCGATAAAGCCCGGCAGAATGCGTTCGCTGTCGTAATCCTTATCAACCGGCTTGGTCCCGTACGGATACACACCGGTGATCTTTCCGTCTTCCATCTCGACCTGCGCCGCGACAAACTGATCGGCAATCCAAACCTTTTTACTTTGAATAATCATTTTTTCTCCTCCTGCTATCCCATTGCTGCGCTTTTCAGTAAGGTTTCTATTTATTACAATACCGGTATGCTTGCAATTGCCTCAAAAATATACTAAAATAGAAAAGAGATTTGTACTTATTACAAGACATGCAAAGCAGCAGACAATAGGGGATTTGCCATGAATAATCAAGCTTTTTATGACAGTTTTCTCGAATTCGGATCGATTTATTATGAACCGATCGATTTGGAGGAACACCATCTTGCCTGTATGCAGTTTCTTACGCATACCAAAACAATAGAGCAGCTTTTCTGCTTTCCTTGCGAAGTGTATATTGAATTGATCAGCGGACTGGCCTCCATTGTAGTAGGCTCTCAGCCCGATCCTGTTGATCTGAAAACCTTTCCTATCCACCATTACCTGAAAATCCATCCCGGCGTTTGCTTCAATATTTTGCCGGTATCTGATGAAGCTGCTTATTATCTGCTTGCACCAGAAAACCGCTATACCAAGCTTACGCTATCTGAACCGTATACCTTTCAGCTCCAGCCGGTTCGGTTCAATGTGCTGGAAATTCTGGATTACTATTACTTCACCGAAGAGAATGCCTATTGCTTCAACCGCGCGGGCCCTGCATATTACGAACTGCTCTATGTGCACAACGGCACACTGACCGTAACCCTTTCCGACACGGTCTGCACGCTGTCTGCAGGCGACCTCATGCTGTGCAAGCCGGACAACGAACATGCCAAACGGCTTCAAAAGGACAATGCCTGCAACTACTTATCCGTATCCTTTGATATGGAGCTTTCCGAATCACAGCTTTTGCTGGGTCATGTATTTCATTGCACCAATGGCCTGCGCGATGCGCTCTACAAAATCATTGAGGACAGCACCATGCACACACCGCATGCACAAACGCTGATGCTTTGCCACTTGCAGGAAACCATCACCCGCCTGTGTCTGCTCTGCAACGAGTTGGAGGAAGAGTACAGTCTGCTCAGCCTCAATCAGAATTCACAGAGCGACCTATTGCAGCAGATTCTGGCATACATGGAACAAAAGGTGACGGAACCCATCACCATCGAACAGATCTGCCACAAATTCTTTATGTCCCGCACTTCTTTGCAAGCACTGTTCAAGATGTATCTGCACAATTCCCCGAAAAGCTATTTGCTCAATATCAAATTGCAAAAGAGCAAAGAACTGATTCGGGAAAACCAGTATACCATCAGTGAAATCGCGGACATGCTTGGTTTCAGCTCCATCCACTATTTTTCGCGGTTGTTCAAAAAATACTTCGAGCTTTCTCCCAGTGAATACGCAAGGGAAATTGCGGCCAGCGAGAATAACTGACCGCCTCGCCATGTCACGGCTTTACTCCACTGTCTGAATGGCGTAACGGGAAATCTGGATGACAACGCCCTTGCTGACTTCCACATCAATCAGGTCATCCTTGATCTTCACGATTTTGCCGAAGATGCCGCCGCCAAACATGATCGACGCACCAACCTTGATATCCGACTGCAGCTGCGCCATCCGCTCACGGCTTTTACGCATATTGCGCGCCGACATGATGGAAACGGCCAGCGCCACGACGACCAGCAGCACGGCAATGGTTACACAGGTCCACAGGATTACTTCCCAATTCATATTGTTTTAAAACTCCTCGCATTTGGTATCATTCCCATATGGCACGATGGACAAATGCAAACGGGGCGGCTGCGGCCGCCCCGTTTTCTTTGCCCATGCCGCACGGGCGAAAGCATGAAACGCTTTTGTCTCTGTATACACAGAGTATCGCCGCCATGCTTTTGTTTATAAGACCGCTTTTACGCTCTGGTGTAGGGGTACAGCGTAACGCCCTTAACAACGCGGTTTACTTCACCGGTCGGGCACGGATTATCCGGCGTAATGCCCATCGACAGGGACTTAAGCACAGCCAGCGTCTGCGCGAACAGGATATAATCCAGACCGAGCAGCGCGTTTTCGTTCTCGCCTTCCTGATCATATACTACGGTGTAATCCACCAGTGCTGCAACCGCATCATCTGCCTTGCTCATCACAGCAACAATCTTGTTGCCCTTGCGCTGGCCGCTCATCTCCTTGATCAGGTCGATCTCGTACTGACGGGTGTAAGCATTGTCGCTCAGGTAAACCACCGTAATGGTGTTGTCATCAATGATGGACTTGGGGCCATGACGGAAGCCAAGCGGCGTATCATACATGGTCACAACGCGGCCTGCGGTCAGCTCCAGCATCTTCAGCGCAGACTCCTGCGCAATGCCCTTCAGGCAGTTGCTGCCCAGATATACGATGCGGTTGAAGTCGTATTCGTCAACGATCTTCTGCGCAATGCCGTACTTATTGTCCAGGAAAGCCTGACCAGATGCCATGATCTTCTCCACCTTGGCGATCGTCTCATCCAGATCATCCAGATGGAAGCACAGCAGGGTTGCCAGATACATGTTCGAGAAGCTCGAAGTCATAGCAAAGCTCTGGTCATGGGTTTCATCGGTCAGATTGATCGCATAGCAGTTACCCGTAGTGGCCGCACGCTTGGACAGCGCACCATCCTTGTTGCAGGTCACGAACAGGTGATGGATGTTGTCACAAACCGCCTCCGCTACGTCGATAGCACCGACGGACTCCGGCGAGTTACCGGAACGGCCGAAGCTGATAAGCAGCGTGGGCTTTGTACGGGACAGATATGCCTCAGGCGTTGCAACGAGATCGGTCGTGCCATAAGACTTGACCTTGTAGTTCAGCTTGCTGGTCAACGCCGGGAACAGCGCGTTGCCAACGAACTCGCTGGTGCCGGCACCGGTCAGAATCACGTCAAAATCCTCACAGGTGATTACCTGATCGATAAACTTCTTCAGCTCATCCTTATGCTCCTTGATCTGTGCACAGGTCTTTTTCCAAGTTGCCGGCTGCTGATAGATCTCATTGAGCGTAAAGGTGGACATGGTTTCCTGCATCTTATCCGCAGTAACGCCAAAAATCTTGTTCATTTTCCTTTTCTCCTTTCGGGCCCGCCCTGCGTTTTCCATTCGCACGGCAGGTCATGACCCAAAACGTTTTTTATGTGTGTAAGGTGGAAGCTAGTATTTGAGCCAGCCGTATCATCAGATACCGTCGTCCGACTCCTGCTGCTCAACCTTCTTGAATTCGTATTTAACAATCTGCTCCTTGCCGGTTTCCAGCGCAGACTGCGTCAAGGTTTCCAAATCATCAATGAACTTGCGCGACATGGCAATCTCCACCATCATCGGCAGATTCGTGCCCGCGATAACATTTACATTGCCGCGCGGAAAACCAACTTCAACCGCCGTCTTGAACGGAGTGCCGCCCGGCAGGTCGGAGAATACCAAAATGCCTTC
>NZ_CAWVCU010000089.1:0-22050 GCF_963927765.1 uncultured Agathobaculum sp.
CCCATTCCGAACACAGTAGTTAAGCTCGTTTACGGTGACAATACTTGGCTGGCGACGGCCCGGGAAGATAACTCGACGCGCACATTAAAAAAGCAGTAGCTTCGGCTACTGCTTTTTCTTTTGCTGACAGAGGGGAAAACGTCAGCGGGAGGTAGTCTGTTTGAGCCAGCGAAAGGCGCCAGCCATACCAGCGCTGTTGCCAAGCTCGGCAAAGCACAGCTTGGTTTGGGAAAGAACAAATGGATTGACAAAATGCTGCAGTTCGTCCTGGAGGATTGGCCGGAGGTAATCGCTCTGTGCCATAATACCCCCGCCAAGGACAATGGCGGCAGGGTTAAACAGACAGATGCAGGCGGCAAGCCCTTGTGCCAAAACCGCACATAATTGCTGAATTGCATTTTGACAAACCGTATCACCGGCTTGCGCGCGGGCAAAAATTTCCTTGCCGGTTAGCGCTTCACCCGTTTGCGACTTGATATTGCGGATAAGGGCAGAGGTGGAGGCTTGCTGCTCGAACAGGCTACCGCTCATCGGCATATAGCCGATCTCACCGGCGCTGCCGCTGTGGCCGTGCCAGATCTTGCCGTCAAGTACGATAGCGCCGCCGATGCCGGTGCCGACGGTGAGACAGAGTACACTGTCTGCACCGCGGCCTGCACCGTAGGCGGCTTCGCCGAGTGCGGCGCAGTTGACGTCATTCTCCACCGCACACGGCAAATGAAAGCGATTTTGCACGGCCTGTTTGAGATTGCGGCCGGTATATTCGGGAATATTCTCGTTAGCATAGAGGATTGCGCCGGTCATATGGTCCACCATGCCAGCGGTGGAAATCGCAATGCCTTCCGGCGTATATTGCTTATACAGGCTGTCGATCAGCTCCAGAATTTTCTGCTCAATGCCCGGACCGCGCAGCTGTTTGGCGTCCGTAGGAGTTTCCCAACGGTCATCAAATACAATCTGCCCGTTTTCCTCATGCGCTGCTCCGTACTTAATGGAGGTGCCGCCAATATCAAAACACAGAACCATGCTTATCGCCTCTTTCTTCAGAGATTATCCAAGCAGCGCGCAGAATGCTTCGGGTGATGCCGCGGAGAACAGCTGCTGCATCCGGCTCTCATCCATCAGGACTTCTGCCAGCTCACCGAGTAGGTCTAAGTGGCTGTCCGGATCGGTTGCAGCCAGCGTGATGACCAGACGGACCGGATCGTTTTCACCAGCGCCAAAGGACACCGGAGGATCAAAAGTCGTAAAGTTGAGCGCTAAGCGGACTGCGCCGCACTCTGGGCGAGCATGCGCCAGCGCCAGCCCTTTTGCCAGAACAAAATAGGGGCCGTTTTCGTGAACGGATGTGATCATCCCGTCAATATAGCTTTGCTGGATCGCGCCGGATGCAAGCAGGGGCGCGGCTGCCTGACGGATGGCGTCCTCCCAATTCTTTGCGTGCAAGCCGATCTGTACGTCTTGGGCTGTGATCGTTTCCAATAGCATTGTAATCGTTCCTCCTAAAATTCTGCGATCAGTTGGGCGACATTGACGTCTGCAAGCGAATTGCATAGACGGTATTGCCCATCGAACTGACAATATTTCGTTACTTCGTTGGGCACCACCAGAACGCGCATATGTGCGTTCAGACCGGCCAAAAGCCCATTGAGGGAGTCTTCCACCACCAGACATTCCTCCGGCGTGCAGCCGAGTTTTTCAGCTGCTTTGAGGAACAGGTCGGGATGGGGTTTGATGCGTTCGACATCTTCTGCTGTGACCAGCAGATCAAAATACGGCAGCAGGCCCAACCGTTCCAGATGGACGGTTGGTTTTTTTCGGCTGGAGGAGGTTGCAAGCGCAACGGACAGGCCGTTTGCATGCGCCTGCTTTAAAAAGTCCTCCACGCCGGGCTTTGCCGGCAGACGGCTGCTCTGTTCAATAAACTGCGCAAAGGTGTCCTTGGCGAAGGCATCGCGGTCCACCATGATGCCCTCGGCATCCAGCTTGCGGAACAGGTCCTCGGAATTGGAACCGACGCAGGTCAAGAATTCCTGTACAGACAGGTCATATCCCTTTTCCCTGCGGAACCATTCCACATAGATGTGATACCACACCACCTCGGTATCGACGATCAGTCCGTCGAAGTCCATAATAATCGTTTTCAGCATACTGACCTCTTTTTCCGTGATAACAAAAAGGCGCTGCCGCTTGATTGCAAACGGCAGCGCCGCTTTTCCGGGCTGTTATGCCTATTTGTTGCCGCGGGCCTTCTTGATCTTATCGATCAGCTCATCGTATTGCGGGGCATTGATGAAATCGGTCACAGCGATGCAATAGGCATCCTTTTGTACGTCCTTGACGCGGTCGAGCAGGAGCTCCTGTGTGACGACAACCTGACATTCGGTCGGCAGGTTTTCAATGGCAATATGGAATACCTTGATGTCATCCAGACCGGCTGCTTTACACTTCTTCTGTAAAACGGTCGCGCCCATGGCAGAGGAACCAATACCAGCGTCGCAGGCATAGGCAATGCGCGTTACCTTAGAGAAATCAAACTCTTCAATGCTTTCAAAAACGGAGGAGATGCGGCTCTTCTTGCCCTTGAGCTCGTTCATCGTCTGGGCTGCTTCCTTGAGCGATGCGTCATCGCCGCCGCCTGCACGCTTAATGAGCGGAATGGCCAGCACGAAGGTAGCGACACAAGCAGCCGCAATACCGAGAATGATCTTGAACTGGTCGCCGGGCGAGGACATGAGCATGATAGAGATGATGCTGCCGGGGGAAGCAACGCCGACCAAACCGACGTTCAGCATGGTGAATACCAGCGTGCCGCAAGCGCCGCCGACGATCAGCGGGAGAATGAGAATCGGGTTCATCAGCACGAACGGGAAATAGATCTCATGGATGCCGCCGAACAGGTGGATCACAGATGCACCCCAAGCAGAGGTCTTGGAAGAGCCCTTGCCGAAGAACATGTACGCGAGCAGAATGCCGAGACCGGGACCAGGGTTGGATTCGAGCAGGAACAAAACGGATTTGCCCAGCTCATCCAGTTGGAGCGTACCCATTGGGGTCAGGATGCCCTGACCGATCGCGTTGTTGAGGAACAACGGCTTGGCAGGCTCGATGAGGATTGCCGTCAGCGGCAGCAGATTGTTCTGCACCAGCACATTCACGCCGGCTGCAAATACGTTGGTCAGCGAGGAAATCGCAGGGCCGAGCCAGACGCAGCCAATGACGCTCAGGATCGCGCCGAGGATACCGACCGAGTAGTTGTTGACCAACAATTCGAAGCCCATCGGCACCTTGCCGTCAATTGCTTTATCAAACTGCTTGAGGATCCATGCGGACAGCGGGCCGAGGATCATCGCGCCAATGAACATCGTCACGCTTGAGCCGATGATAACGCCGATGGTTGCCACCGTGCCGATCACGCCGCCGCGGTAGTCATATACCATCTTGCCGCCTGCAAACGCGATCAGCAGCGGAAGCAGATAGTTGAGCATGGGTGTGATAAAGCTGCGAAGCATGTCATTGTCGATGGCAATGCCGACAGCGGTGAGCAGGCCCCATGCAATGAATGCACCGAGGTTTGGGATGACCATGCTGCTGAGTTTACTGCCGAATTTTTGAATCTTTACACGTGCTGACATTGAGTGTCACCCTCCTTAAATCGGAAATGAGTCGCTACCTTTCTTTTTGGCTTTCAAAACCGGTTACAGGGAAACTTCCTTGCCTTCCGCAATCGAGCGTTCGATCGCATCTACAACGCGCAAAGTGTCGAGCGCGTCCTCCGGAGTGATGATCGACTTGGTGCCGTTAATGATATTGCCGACAAAGGCCATGATCTCTTCGGACAGGTCGCCGGACGGTGCGCCGTTACAATTATACCAGTGACGGGAGTCAGGGTAAAGCACGCCGTTGCCAGTGACGAAGCGTACGCCGTTATCGCAGGCATCGACATAGGCAACGCCCTTGGTACCGACCAGCTCGACCTTATCGTCGATGATCGTGGGCGAATTCTCGGGCAGTACCCAGCAGGCTTCCAGACAGGCGACTGCACCGTTTTCATAAGTAACGATGGCGTAGATCACGTCATCCATGCCGTATTCCTTGAGCAGCACGCTGCGTGCCTTTGCAAATACCTTGACCGGCTTGCAGCCCATGAACCAGTTGACATAGTCGATGTCATGGATCATGACGTGCATGGACAGGTCGGAAGCACCGATATAGCGGCGGGGGCCGACGATCGGGCTGTTGCGGCGGCAATACATATGGATGATGTCGCCCAGCTCGCCTGCATCCAGACGTTGCTTGATCATGTTGAAGCGGGGATCGAAGCGCAGCAGGAAACCGAGCGAGAACACCTTGTCATAATCCTTGAGGATGGCATACATGGCTTCGCCATCGGCAAGCTCCTTGGCCAGCGGCTTCTCGAGCAGGATGTGCTTTTTGTTGGCAACCGCAATTTCCACTGCTTCGCGGTGCATGTTGTCGGGCAGAACAATGGAAACCGCGTCGATTTCCGGGTTTTCCAGCAGATCCTTGTAGTTTTTGTAGGTCTTGCAGCCGTACAGCTTCTCTGCCTCCGCGCGGCGGTCGTCGTTGTACTCGCAAACTGCAATCAGATCCACACCCGGCAGCTTATTGTAAATACCTGCATGGATTTGTCCCATTTGACCGAAACCGATTACGCCTACGTTCAGATGATTGTTCATGATACATTCTCCTTTTTATGTTAGCCTGATGTGAAGGGTTGACAAAAGTGATGACAGCCGACGGAGCTGCACAAGGTAATTTTTTTCATTTTGCCTGTTGCAAAATGGCGTGCGGTATACTATGATTGTTAAAGAATCAACTATCTTGGGGGAGGAAACCATGGCAGAACTGAGTTTTCAAAACCGGCTTCAGTTTTATGGCTTCCGGCTCAGCAAGAGCGAACAGAAAATCGCGGCCTATATTGTGACGCATCCGGAAGAGGCGGTTTCGACCGCCAGCCAGGAACTGGCGCAGGTGATCGGCACCTCGAACTCGACGCTGACGCGGTTTTGCAAAAAGCTGGATTACCGGAACTATATTGAGTTCCAGACGCTGCTGGCAGCGGAAGGAACGCCGGAACAGACACCGGATCAAACCATTCAGCGAATCAGCCATTACTATGCGCGCACGCTAGATGCTGCTTGCGAATTGGTTCGTCCGGAAGATCTGGATGCCTTTGTTGACCGGATCCATCAGGCGGATAAGATCCTGGTGTTTGGTCTGGGCAGCTCTGGCCTGACGGCAAGCGAACTCAATATGCGGCTCGTGCAGATGGGATTTACCTCGAGCGTGATGACGGATACCTTCCTGATGCGTGTGCAGTCCAGCCTGTTTTCGCCAAAGGATTTGATCATTGCGGTTTCCAATTCGGGTGAGACACCTGAAGTGGTCAGCGCGTGTCGAATCGCCAAATCGGCGGGAGTGCAGATTTGTCTGCTGACGCAGAACAGCCGGTCGGAGCTGGGGCTGATGGCAGATACCATCCTGCTGGCAGGGGATATCTGTCAGGTAGGGGATGAAAAATTCATCAATTCCCAAATGCCGTTGGTATTCCTGATCGATGCGGTGACTTACCGGCTGTTGGAAGACCCCACATGCCGGGAGAGTCGGGATCGTGCGTTGCAAACGCTGTTCCACCGGAGGTTTTGAGCGGAAAGAGCGCAAATGCGCTCTTTTATTTTGCGTAGATCGCGTCGGTGAACGTTTTGGTGATCAGCTGCGGACGGGTGATCGCGCCGCCGGTGACAACGGCATGTGCGCCAAGCTCGATGCAGCGCCGTGCTTTTTCCGGCGTATCCACATGGCCTTCCGCGATGACCGGTATGGAAACCGCGGTCAAAATGGCCTTGAGCCGGGCAAAATCATTGTCAGCTATGTTGTGTCCCTCGGATTGCGCGGTGTAGCCCATCAGCGTGGTGGAAACACAATCAAATCCCATTTGCGCGGCGCGAACGGCTTCGTCCAGCGTGGCGATATCGGCCATCAACAGCTTGCCGGGAGCCGCAGCTCGGGCGGCTTGAAAGAATGCTTCCAGCGATTCGCCCTGCGGACGTGGGCGGTCGGTGGCGTCGAATGCGATCATGCTGCACGGGGATTCCGCCAGCTCGCGAATCTCTCGCAGCGTAGGTGTAATATAAATCGGGGAATCGGGATAGTCGCGCTTGACGATGCCGATGATGGGAAGCGTGGTATTTTTAGCGATTTCTGCGATATCCTCCGGTGTGTTGGCACGGATGCCGACGGCCCCGCCTTCTGCCGCTGCACGTGCCATGCGGCCCATGATGAAGGAAGAATGCAGCGGTTCGTTGGGAAGCGCCTGACAGGATACGATCAATCCGCCTCGAACTTGAGAGAGCATGTGTTCCCCTCCTTGGTATTGTTTTCATAATCATTATATAAAGTGAAAATGTTTTCGTCAAGGGGGAATCAAATGCACGTATGATGAAAATATGTCATATTTTTTGAGCAATCCGACCAAAGATATGGAGGATTTCCCCTAAAAATCCTGAGCAATTTGATGAATGTGCGCATTCCGGTCAAAATGAGGAGGTCAGGGCGCAGAGCGGCAATCCGAAAGGGATCAGATGCCGTAGGGTTGCGGTATGGTCAATGGTGTGTGGAATGGAGTTGTTTCCGGTCGGTAGGAGAGCCGATACATATTGTCAAATTGTATAAAAGCTTGCGCTTTGTCTTAGATAATGCAACGAAATTCATGTTTTTCGCAATAAATGGATTGACAAAGGATAGGAAAAAGCGTTATTCTTGATTCACAAAAAGATACAGGCTTGTGACTGCTATGCAGGCAAGACCAAACGACCGAATAGGGATTGCTATATTCGGGTGTTTGGTCTTTTTTGTTTTTTCAGGAACAAAAGGTTTGGGAAAGGAGAATAGGGATGCGGCAGAACACTCGCAAAGCACATAAAAGCAGCGCAGCATCGGCATATACAGAGCCTGTGAAAAGAGAAATGGTTGTTCGGAGGGAGGCGTCATGACAGAGCAAGAACAAAACAACGGTGTGTATCGCATCAGCCGAGTGATCGGCAACAATTTTGTTTGCACGGTGGATGACGGCGGAAAAGAGATCATTTTGCGCGGGCTGGGTATCGGATTCAAAAAGCATGCGGGTGATTTGGTTCCGATGCAGCAGGTGGAGAAGATTTATGATTTGCGCGATCCCGAGAAATCGTCCCGGCTGCGCGATTTGCTGGCAGATGTATCGCCGGAATTTCTGGATGTCAGCACAGAGATCATTGAGACAGCAGAGCAACGGATCGGGCGGCGGCTGAGCGAAAATATTTATATCACGCTGACCGACCATATCTGCTTTGCTGTGGAACGGCTGCGCAGCGGCGTGCGTTATCCCAATCATCTGTTATGGGAAATCACCAATTTTTATCCGGCGGAATTTGCGATCGGAAAGCAAGCGCTCGACCTGATCGAGGAGAAGCTGGGCTTTCGACTGCCGGAGGATGAAGCCGGGTTCATCGCCCTGCATATCGTCAATGCCGAAATTGACGGTAAGATGGCAGACATGGTGCGCATCACCGAGCTGATTCGCAAGATCATCAGCGTGGTGCAGGAGTATTACGGGGTGACGCTGGATGAGCAGTCGCTCGATTACGGACGGTTTATCACGCATCTCAAGTTCCTCGGTCAGCGCATCACGCAAAACCGTTATGTGGCGGACGATGATTCGGAATTCCAGAACATGATCGTGCGGCGGTATCGGCAGGCGCACCAGTGTGCGGAAAAAATTCGGGCGGAGCTGCGGGAAGCGTTTGCCATTCAGCTGCCGTCTGAGGAAATGACGTTTTTGACCATTCATTTGCATCGTTTGGCTTTATCCATGGGAATCACAGATCAAAAGGAGTAAAAGTACATGA
Source organism: uncultured Agathobaculum sp. (assembly GCF_963927765.1). Lineage (NCBI taxonomy): Bacteria > Bacillati > Bacillota > Clostridia > Eubacteriales > Butyricicoccaceae > Agathobaculum > uncultured Agathobaculum sp. Next base: position 7,908 of record NZ_CAWVCU010000089.1, read on the forward strand.
AAGACAAGATTTTTGGCGTATTACAGCGCGTCGGCCGCTCGTTTATGCTGCCGATCGCTATTCTGCCGGTTGCCGGCTTGTTCCTCGGCATCGGCGGTTCGTTTACCAATGAAACCATGCTGGAGACCTACGGTCTGATGAGCGTCATGGGACCGGGCACGTTCATCAACGCCATTTTGCAGGTACTGAATGCGGCTGGTTCGATTGTCTTTGATAACCTGCACATTATTTTTGCAATGGGTGTTGCGATCGGCATGGCCAAGCAGGAGAAGGAAGTTGCGGCCCTGTCTGCGGCGATCGCCTTTTTCGTCATGCATGCGACCATCGGCGCCCTGATCACCGACTTTGGCGCGCCCGACCTGTCCGGTGCGACTGCAAGCGTGCTGGGCATCAACTCGCTGCAAATGGGCGTGTTCGGCGGTATCATCGTCGGTCTGGGCGTTGCTGCACTGCACAATAAGTACTACAAAATCCAGCTGCCGCAGGTGCTCAGCTTCTTCAGCGGCACGCGCTTTGTACCGATCATCTCCGCGGCGGTTTATCTGGTGGTCGGCATTGCGATGTACTACATCTGGCCCGTTATCCAGAACGGCATCAATGCGCTGGGCGGCTTCGTGCTGGCATCCGGTTACGCAGGCACATGGCTGTATGGCTTCATCGAGCGTGCGCTCATTCCGTTTGGCCTGCATCACGTGTTCTATATCCCGTTCTGGCAGACCGCGCTGGGCGGCACGGCTATGGTCAACGGCGTGCTGGTCGAGGGTGCGCAGAACATCTTCTTTGCCGAACTGGCAACCCCGGGCATTGAGCATTTCTCGGTTGAGGCGACCCGCTTTATGGCCGGTAAGTTCCCGCTGATGATTTTTGGGCTGCCGGGCGCGGCGCTGGCACTGTACCGCTGCGCCAAGCCGGAAAACCGCAAGGCGGTTGGCGGCCTGCTGTTGTCCGCAGCGTTGACCTCGATGCTGACCGGTATCACCGAGCCGCTCGAGTTCACGTTCCTGTTTGTCGCTCCCGCAATGTATGTGGTGCACTGCATCTTTGCAGGCGCGTCGTACATGATTATGCACATCCTGAATGTCGGCGTCGGCCTGACGTTCTCGGGCGGCTTGATCGACCTGACGCTGTTCGGTATCATGCAGGGTAACGCCAAGACAAGCTGGCTGTGGATTCCGGTAGTCGGCGTGGTATACTTTATTGTTTATTACCTCGTATTCTCCTTTATGATTAAAAAGTTTGATTATAAGACCCCGGGCCGCGACGACAGCGAGATCAAGCTGTACACCCGCGCGGACGTAAACGCCCGCAAGGAAGGCGAAGCCGCAGCGGCGCAGGGCGGCGGAGATACCGCGTTGTCCCGTGAGATCATGATGGGCTTGGGCGGTAAGGCGAACATTTCGGACGTGGATTGCTGCATCACCCGTTTGCGCTGCACGGTGCATGATGCCTCCAAGGTCGATCAGCAGATGCTCAAGAATACAGGCGCGTCGGGCGTGATCTGTAAGGGCACAGGTGTGCAGGTTGTGTACGGCCCGCGCGTATCGGTCATCAAGTCCGATCTGGAGGCGTTCCTTGCATCGCCTGCCAGCAATGAGGACGCTCCGCAGGCGGCAGCAACAGTCGCGGCGGACAGCGCTCCCGCATCCACCGGCGCGCATGTGATCGCGTCCCCGCTGACCGGCAATGTTATTCCGCTGGAGCAGGTGGAGGACGGCGTGTTCTCCGAAAAAATGGTTGGTGACGGCTTTGCCGTCGAGCCGACGGATAATCAGGTGTACGCTCCGGCAGACTGTGAGGTTGCGACCGTATTCGGCACCAAGCATGCCATCGGTCTGACCACGACGGACGGCGTTGAACTGCTCATTCATCTGGGCATCGACACGGTGCAGATGAACGGTGCGCCGTTCACCATCGACGTGAAGGAGGGCGACAAGCTCAAGAAGGGCGACAAGATTGGCAGCTTTGACGAAAAGATGATTGTCGAAGCGGGCTACCGCACGGTGACACCGGTGGTCGTCACCAACTCGGACGTTTATACGACCTTTACCCTGCAAAAGACCGGCAAGGTCTCTGCGGGCGACGAGGTGCTGACCGTCGAGTAAACTGTTTTCAGCATAGCAAACCGCCCCCGTACTGCTTTTACAGCACGGGGGCGGTTTTGATATATTGTGATTTTTATGTAAGCCTATTTTTAGCGAGTGGGAAAACTCAGCCGTTGCCAGTGGGGATATAGGGCTGAATTGCGGATGCGACACCCGAGATCGGCATGGTTTGCAGCCAGATTTTGCCCGGGCCGGTCAGTATGGTGTTGAAAAAACCTTCTCCGCCGAGCAGTTTGTTCTTGATGCCCTTGACCTGTTGGATGTCGATGGACACGCTGGCATCAAAGCCGAGCACGTTGCCGGTGTCTACGACCATTTGCTCTCCGGACGCAAGCGTGTATTCCACCAGCTCGCCGTCCACCTCGACAAAGGCGGTGCCGCTGCCGGAAAGACGCTGCATGATGAAGCCTTCGCCGCCGAAGAAGCCTGCGCCCAGTTTCTTGTTGAAATGGACGGACAGCTGTACGCCGGCTTCCGAGGCGAGGAACGCGGTTTTTTGCAGGATGAATTCGCGCCCCGGTGCGACCTCGAGTGTGAGGATGCGGCCGGGGAAGCTCGAGCCGAAGGCGATCATGCCCGCACCGCGCGCGGTATAGATGTTTTGGAACATGCTTTCACCGGAAAATGCCTTGGAAAACATTTTGCCCAGACCGCCGCCTGAGGTCTCCATCTCCATGTTGGGGGTCATCCAGACCATGGAGCCTTTTTCTGTAATCATCTTTTCGCCGTCTGCCAGCTGGCATACAACGACCGGGAAAACGCCGCCTTTGAGTTCGTATTGCATCTTTTTTCTCCTTTCCTACGGGTGCAAAGTTATATCTGTTAAACGGGAGGGACGGCTCAGGCCGTCAGTCCCATATAACGCATCAGTATTTGCGCAGTTTGCGCTCGGGTGGCCGTTCCCTGCGGTTTGAGTAAGCCGTCGTCGCCGTTGATGATGCCGCTGCCGACCGCCCAGTTGAGCGGCTGCACCGCATAACTGCTGGCCTGCGCTGCATCGGCAAAGCCGGAGAGATTTTCCGACAGATTGACGGCCGTCATTCCTTCGCTCTGCGCAAAGCGGTACAACATGGCTGCCAGCTGCTCACGGGTGACCGGGTCTTTCGGGCCAAAACTTTGTTCGTCATAACCGGTGACGATTTGTTCGCTCGACGCCCAGCGAACCGCCTCGGTGTAGTAGGTATCGGATGCGATATCGTTGTACGGCATCAGATAGTTGACCACAGGACAGTCTGCCAGCCGCCACAGCACAACCGCCACCATACCGCGGCTGACATCACTCTCCGGCTCAAACGTGGTTTCGCTGGTGCCGTGCATGATATCGTTTTCCACCATGAAATCCACCGCTTGGTGGAACCAGTCGGTTTGCTGCACGTCGGAAAACATGGCGGAGGGACAATCAGAATCGTCTTGTGCGGCGGTATCTGTAATCAGCCGCTCGTCATAGACGCTCGCCGCAATCGCATCCGCATCCTGCTGGAAAAAGCGGACAAGCGCCTCATCGCAGGCGATGAACTGGCCGGTTTCTTCGGTCTGTGCCAGCTGCGGATAGTTCTCAGATACGGCGACAAAGTTGTTGGTTGCAACGGTGTAGATTTTGTCGGATTCAAGCGGGGCGCCCTGTACTTCAATCGAAAGCACACGGCTGCCCTTGGCAGCGGTTGGGTCATAGGTGACAGTCATGCCGCCGAATTGCAGATAGCTGCCGCTGTTTTCCGGCCATGCATCGGTTTTACCGCTGGCGTTGGCCGCGGCCGACTGCAGGCCGATATCGAGCGAGGTTTCCATGATTTCGGTCAGCGCAGCGCCGGTCACCTGCTTGGTGACGATGTAGTTGCCGTATGGGCTGACGCCGATGATATCGGCATAGGTCACATCGCTGGCCTCGATCGAGGCACGAATGCCGCCTGCGTTTTCAAACGCCACGTCCGCACCGGTTTCGAACAGATAGGCATCGCAAACGACATTGCCCAGATTCTGTTGGTCAATACGTAAATCTTCCCACACGCCATCAAGCGCGGCGAGTGTTTCACCGACTTTCTCCTCCAGCTTATCCTGCTGTGCGGCATGGATATCGTCCAGCACAGCGGAGACCGAAGCCTTGGCCGGATATGCCGCTGCATCGCTATACTGCATGGGCGTGACATTGATTTGCAGGTTTTCGACCGCGCCGTTCTCGTCCAGCGTGCCGGTCATCTCGATTAGGCTGAGCGAATACAGATAATAGCCGCTTTCGACCACACGCACGGATGCGCCGTCCGCGTCGGTGACGGTTTCGTTCAGCTGCAGATGTTCGTGACCGGACAGCCACAGGTCCACGCCGCCGACTTTGGCGGCCAGCCCGGCGGGATCATAGGTGTGTGTCAGACCGATAACCACGTCGCAGTTCTGAGCGCGCAGCGCATCGGCGGCTTGGTTTGCGTAGGCTGCGGCATCGGTGAAATCCAGCCCCGCAACATTGGCAGGCGTGGTGTCCTGCTTAATCGACGGGTCAATTACACCGAATAAACCGACCTTGAGTTCCTGTCCGCCAATCTGAACAGTTTCTGTGTAAAATGCATCGTCAAAGAAGGGCGTATTTGTGTCGGTTTCGACTACGTTGCCGGTAAGCATGGTCACGTCTGCGATTTCGCACAGCTCCTTCAGACGCTCTTTGCCGTAGCTCCAGTCGTGGTTTCCCGCGGTGACTGCGTCGTAGCCGCAGGCCTTGAGCAGCTGTGCGACGCTTTCGCCCTGCACGAGCGTTGCAATCGGCTGACCGTGGAACAGGTCGCCCGAATCGAGCACCAGATCAAGGTCGGCGCTGGCGGTATAGTCGTCTATCACGCCTGCAAGCCGCGCCATACCGATAATGCCGCTCCCCGCGTTTTCCTCCACACGGGCGTGAATATCGTTGGTATGTACGATACGGATCGAAAAAGTCCGATCGGTTTGGTTGGCTGCCAGCGCGGCATTTGGTAAGAGCAGATTGAGCAGAAAAACGATTGCGATAAGGCGCGTAAAACGCGGTTTGTGTGTCATAAGCATTCTCTCCATTGACATGTTTTTGGCTGCGGTGTGCCACGGCCCTGATATATTCTATTGTACCACAGACTGCTGGACAAGTGGGGGAAAATTATAATAGAGTCAAGTTGGTGTCTCGTTTGGCCGTTCCATCGTATTCCAAGGTAGAAATGCGCAGCAGTCCGACGCAGAAGGATAATATCGGAGCCGTTTATAAAGCGAAGAAAAGCTATAGACATTTGTATCCATATCGTGTAATCTTGGAAAGGAAGATTTCGATTTACGCGACCTTTGTCTCGTGATAACCAATAAGAATACAAATTCCTCATCAGTTTTTGTATACTAAAGACAGGATTTCTGTTTATATAATGCGTTTCTTCTGGAACAAAATGAGGTGCACAATACGTTGATGACGATTTTGTTGCAGAATATTTTGACCACCGATGCTTTCGTGGCGCATCTTCAAAAATAGGAGATTTTGCAGCTGGAAAGCACGGACGAAACCAGAAAACATTCTTATGCTATGAGAGGTGAAAAAATGAAACGAATTTTTTTGTTTGTGCTGGACTCTTTTGGCATTGGACAAATGCCGGATGCTGAAAAATTCGGAGATGTGAATGTCAACACACTGGCTGCGTGTGCCGCATCGAAGGAATGTCGGATTCCGAATATGATTGAGGCCGGTTTGGGTTGTATTGACGGCGTGACATGCCTGCCTGCGCCGGAGGGTGTACCCGGCGGGGCGTATGCCCGCCTGACGGAGGCGTCCATGGGAAAGGATACCACCATTGGACACTGGGAGCTAGCGGGTGTGATTTCAAAAAAACCGTTGCCCACGTATCCGAATGGTTTTCCGGAAGAAGTGCTCAAACCCTTTGAGCAGGCCACCGGCAGAGGCGTCCTTGCCAACATTCCCATTTCCGGCACGGAAGTGATTGCAAAATATGGCGATGAACATGTCCGCACCGGTAAGCTGATTGTGTATACCTCAGCCGATTCGGTATTTCAGATTGCCGCCCATGAAGACGTTGTGCTGTTGGAGGAACTGTATCGATGCTGCCGGATTGCACGACAGCAGCTTCAGGGGAAGCATGGCGTAGGGCGTGTGATTGCCCGTCCCTTTGTGGGGACTTCGGGCGCATACACGCGCACGGCCAACCGGCATGATTTTTCTCTGGAACCGCCGGCTGAAACAATGCTGGATGCCATTCAGGCAGCGGGGCTGGATTCCATTGCCGTGGGCAAAATATTTGATATTTTTGCCGGGAGAGGCATTACAGAGAAGGTATATACCAAATCCAATGCCAATGGTTTGGAGTATGCAATGGAGTATGCCAAGCGTGATTTTCACGGCCTCTGTTTTATCAATCTGGTGGATTTTGATATGTTGTATGGCCATCGCCGCAACGTCGACGGTTATGCGAAGGCTCTGGAAGAATATGGCGCATGGCTGCCGGCGTTCATGGAGCAGATGGGAGAAGATGACGTAGTCATGATTACCGCAGATCATGGCTGCGATCCCTCTTATCAGGCTACTACCGATCATACCAGAGAATATGTGCCGCTGTTGGTTATGGGGCAGAGCATTCAGCCCGTTAATCTGGGAACGCGCACCAGTTTTTCCGATGTCGCGGCAACCATACTGGAGATGCTGCAGGTTCCCGCCAATATTTCTGGCAGCAGCTTTGCACAGAAGCTGCAGTGAGAATTTGCCGGAAACGGCCAATCCGCTCTCTCATACGGCAATCCCGTATGGTATCAAAAAAACGAGCGGGAGAACACAGATGATAAATTCCAATATTTGAATTGCATATTTTCCCATTAGATTGTAAAATAAGGTTAATCCTTTTCTGGTTTTCCAATATTACAGCGATAATCAGTTATGCAAAAGGAATGCGGAGGAAAAAACAATGGGGAAAAAATGCTTTGTTATCATGCCGTTTTCGAAAACGACCGACGTGCATGATGAAAACTATTGGACGGAATTTTTCAATATAATAAAGAGAATAATGGAGAGCAACGGATATTCTTGCACAAGATCTGAAGTAGGACCATATAAATTATTTTCCAATATTGTCGCTAATATAGAAAACAGCGATGTCGTTGTTGCGGTTTTGACAGATTTTAATTCCAACGTATGGTATGAGTTAGGAATTCGGCATACTTTGAAGACTGGTACAATTATGCTTTTGCAGGATGATCAATCTCCTCCCTTTGATATAAAAGACTTTGGTATTATATTCTATAAAGAATCGCTGGGTTTGGAACAACGGATTCAAATTCAAATCGAGGATTATCTGACAAAAATGGATGTAGAAGCTCATGATAGTCCTGTAATTAGTGCGCTTAACAATAAGGTATATAATAGTGTCGAAAAAAGATTAGAGGAAATGCAAAAATTAATTTGGAGTCTTGTTGATGAATCATCGTCTACACATAAACGAGTAAAAAGTAATATCAAAGAGGGACAACTTAAAGTATTATGGGTAGACGACTATCCCATCAATAATGAAGCCATAATGAACCTTTTCAAAAGTAAAAATGTTCAATTTGATATCGCAATATCGACAGATCAAGGAATCGAATTGTTCCAAAGAGAATCCTATGACATCATTATTACGGATATGGGACGAGGTTCTGAAAGTGACGCTGGCCTCTCGTTATTAAAGGAACTTAAAGATTTGCATTGCAAAACACCGGTAATTGTGTATGCCAGCTATACTGCAATAAAAAAATATGGGAATGAGGCACGTCAATTAGGCGCCTATACCATTACATCAGGAGTCAAAAGCATCATTTCTTCGATTTCAGAAATATTACAGGTATAATAAGCGCACTTTATATTTAGCAAAAATTCCTTTCTTTGTACAAGGTGCAAGAAAGGAATTTTTTTATTCTAACCAAACTGTTTGAAAAAAGATAAAAGATTATAAGGCAGTTATTGTATGTTATAATGATAAAAATTCTTTTTCAGAGGAGGTATGTCCTTGCTGCGGCAGATCAAATACTTTCAAGCCGTTGTGCGCAACAACAGCTTTTCAGAGGCGGCGGAACAATGCCACATATCGCAGTCGGCCATATCTCAGCAGATCAAGGCGTTGGAAACAGAACTGGGGTTTCCGCTGTTGGAGCGGAAAAATCGAAAGTTTGTTTTGACTCCTGCTGGGGAATATTTCTACAAGAAGAGTCTGGTGCTGATTGCTGATTATGAGCAAATGTGCAGAGAGGCCGCCAAGATCGCCCATGGAGATGCGGCGGTCTTAAAGCTTGGCTACCTGCGCAGTTACAACAGCCCGGAAGTTCTTCAAGCGCTGGAGGAGTTTTCGGCAAAATACCCGGACATTTCCGTCCAGCTTCTGTACGGAAACCATGAAGAATTATTCACTTTGCTCCGCACCGGTGGCGCAGATCTGGTGCTCAATGATCAGCGGAGAGCCTTTTCCGATGAATATGTCAACCTGATTCTGACTACCAGCAGGATGTATATTGAGCTGGCGGCCCGGAATCCCGTGGCCACACTTTCCTCGGTCACAGTGCAGGAATTGAAAAACATTCCCTGCATTCTGGTGGCCTCCAAAGAACAGCAGGCCATTGAGAAAGCGTTTTACCAGACGATCATCGGCATACAGGGCGAAATCCTCTATGCGGAAAATCTGGAGGAGGCGCGTATGATGGTCGTCAGCGGACAGGGCTTCTTGCCGGTGGAGGGCAGCAGCCAGACGATGCCCGTTGGCGCTTCCGTTCGTCGTGTTCTTCTTTGCCGCGGAGAGGAACAGATTGCCCGCAACTATTGTCTGTTCTGGAAAAAAGATAACTCCGGCTATTATGTGGAGGAATTTTCCGATATTCTGCGAAGGAAATTTGAATCGTCAACCGGCGATGTTTTATGACTGCTCTCGCTCTGCGAGGGCAGTTTTTTCGTATAAGATAAACTTATCAAACGGAGCTGAAACTCAAATTGATTGGGCAATTGCAGATTTTTATAATTATAGTAGACCGTTCAAAGGAATTTGAAATTAAGGAGACATTCAAATGGCAAAACTTGTTGCGTTCTACTCACGGGCCGATGAGAATTATTTTGGCGGTCAATACCGCAGCGTTGCAGTGGGCAACACGGAAAAGGTCGCAAACATGATTGCGGAAGCTGTCGGCGGAGAACGGTTCAAAATCCAGCAGAAAATCCCCTATGCAGCCGACTATCAGACCTGCATCCAACAGGCGAAGGCGGATCAGCGCAGCCACGCCCGGCCGGAACTGGAAGTGCTTCCGGATAGTTTAGACGGCTATGATGAAATTTATCTGGGCTATCCCAACTATTGGGGTGATATGCCGATGGCGGTTTACACCTTTCTGGAGGTTTTTGACTGGACGGGCAAAACCATCTACCCCTTCTGTACCCATGAAGGCAGCGGCTTGAGCGGGACTGAACGGAAAATTGCACGCACCTGCAAGGGTGCCGACGTCAAAAAAGGTCTGGCGCTTTACGGCTCCTATGTAGACCAAAGCGGCGAAGCGGTTTTGCAATGGCTCAAAAGGATTGGAAAGGACGGGACATGATAAATGAATCAAAAGGTAATGATTTTGACCGGCGCCAGCCAGATCGGTATGGCCATTGCCCGCCGGATGGGGTATGGAATGAAAATCGTCGTGGGCGATAAAAAGCCGGAAAACGCTCAGGCCATCGCAAAAATCATGAATGACGCCGGCTTTGATGTGGTGCCGATGGAGATGGACCTCTCCAGCCGGGTATCCATCCAGTACATTATCGCCGAGGCGCAGAAATACGGCGACATCACCATGATGGTCAATGCCGCCGGGGTCTCACCCAGTCAAGCGCCCATCGAGGCCATCTTGAAGGTGGATCTGTACGGCACGGCGGTCCTTCTGGAGGAAGTAGGGAAGGTAATTGCGCCCGGCGGCGTGGGTGTGACCATCTCCAGCCAGTCCGGCCACCGAATGAAGCAGCTCACCCCGGAGGAGGATGAACAGCTGGCGTGCACCCCCACGGACAAATTGCTGGAATTGCCTTTGCTCCAGCCAGAGAATATCCGTGACACCCTGCACGCGTACCAACTCGCCAAGCGGTGCAACGAAAAGCGTGTCATGGCAGAGTCCGTTCGATGGGGAGCAAAGGGGGCGCGGATTAACTCCATTTCTCCCGGTATTATTGTCACGCCTTTGGCCATCGACGAGTTTAACGGTCCCCGCGGGGACTTCTACAAAAATATGTTTGCAAAGTGCCCTGCCGGGCGTCCCGGCACAGCGGACGAAGTGGCCAATGTTGCGGAACTGCTGATGAGCCATAAGGGTGCCTTCATCACGGGCGCTGACTTTCTCGTTGATGGCGGAGCAACTGCCTCTTATTTCTATGGGCCGCTGAAACCTTAAATTTGCAAAGCCGTTAGGGTGAGGCAATGGTTAAGAGAAATGGTGTTTTGCGCCAGCTTCACGAGGAAATGCAGACGCATCCCTGTAGGTAAACCAATGTCAAGGATTGTGAGGGCGACCCCAATACAGTCAACATCGATGCAGGGGGGTAGCAGATTCCATGTCGGCTCTCGATGAACGAGAGCAGGTGAAAAAGCCTATAAATCTGTAATTTTCTGTGTTTCATGCCCGATTTTTCTGATGATTCATCAATATCTCTGGAGAGTCAGAATTGTTGCTTATTATACGGGAATCAGAAGATTAACCCTATAGAAGCGCTGAGAAAAGATATGTACGATGGTAAAAATCAATGGACAGCGGCATTTCGTTAAATGGAAGAGCAAATAAAAAAATTGACAATCATGCTTTTGAGTGATAAAGTGATAATAAACCGATGAGAGAGTGTAAGTAACTTCAGTGATGCTTCACAGAGAGCTGCGGAGGGTGAGAACGCGGTATGACAGAACTGAAGCGAATGGGCTTTTGAGGGTGAGCTGAAAGATGGAGTAGTAGGCAAGCCGGAGAACCAACTCCGTTACCAAAGAAAGCATATGTTGATGTGCATGAGAGGATACAGTGGATTGTATCAAGCCGGGTGGCACCGCAGGAGTATGATGAAATCAAAGCTCTTGTCCCTGCAATGATGAGTAATTGCAGGGACAGGGGCTTTTTTTAACGTAAAAAGGAGAGACAGCAAATGAAACTGGAAAATTATGAAGTTCATCTTCCCAATTATTCCATTGGGGATCGGATTTACGATAAAATCGGGCCGGTATGCGAATCTTATGGAGAAAAGGTTCTTGTCATTGGGGGCAAAAAGGCACTGGCAGCCGCTTATGATAAGATTGAGAAATATGTCAAGCAGACAAATCTCAAAATCATCGGCAAAGAAATTTACGGAGAAAATTGTACCTATGCCACGGTGGAGAAGCTCCGGCAGATGCCGCTATATCAGGAAGCGGATATGGTGTTCGGCGTGGGCGGTGGAAAAGCGCTGGATACGGTGAAGTGCTTGTGTATAACGGACGACAAACCGGTTTTTGCGTTTCCAACGATTGCGTCCAATTGTTCGGCCTGTACGTCTGTTTCCATTATGTATAACGAGGACGGCAGCTTTTTAAAACCCCATTTTTTCATCCGTCCAGTCATGCATTCGTTTATTGATACGGAGATTATCGCAAAGGCGCCAAGCCAGTATATGTGGGCTGGAATCGGCGATACCTATGCGAAATATTATGAAGCAATGATTTCCTCGAGAGGAGAGCGGCTGGAGCATTTTACGGCTCTTGGCGTGGCGGTCAGCGTGATGTGCCGGAATCCGTTGATTGATTACGGCAGACAGGCATTTGAGGATCATAAAAAAGGACTCTGCACCTACGATGTAGAGCAGGTGGTTCTGGCTATCGTGGTAACGACGGGCATTGCCTCGATCTTTTTGACCAAGGATTATACGCCAGATTACAACAGCGGCTTGGCACATGCGGTCTTCTATGCCATGACGTCTTACCCTGTCATTGAGGAAAGACACTTGCACGGCGAAGTAGTTGGCTTTGGCGTGCTGCTGGCGCTGCTTGTCGACCATCAGTATGAGGAATTTGAGAAGATTTACAAATTAAATCGCGCAATAGGGCTTCCGGTTTCGCTGGAACAAATCGAAATTACAGAAAGTCAGTGGCAGGAATGTATGGAACGGATTCCGGAGATGTCGGACATCGCGCATTATCCATATCGAGTTACAAAAGCAATGCTGGAAGAAGCCATGCATCAGTTAAAAGAAAGAGTGAGAAACGAAGGCCATGAAGAAAACTAAGGCAGGAGCTGCCATTCTGGGTGTATCCTTTGTATGGTTTACAACACATTTTGGGGGCGGTTTTGCTTCCGGCGCACAGATTTACAGTTACTTTGTACGGTATGGCGCTTGGTGTCTGATCATGCCGGTGCTTGCCATGCTGTACAATATGGTGTTTTTTGCCTATGGTCTGCGGTTTGCCAAAAAGCACGCGGTTTATGATTACCGGTCCTATAATAATGCATTTTACGGAAGGTTTGCACCGGTGTTTTCCAACCTGTTCGAGGTGCTGTATATCTGTGTCATGTGTGTAGCTCCGGCAGTGGCCTTTGCCACAGGAGGGGCCACGTTAAGTGAGCTGACGGGAATTCCGTATCTGCTGTGTACGTTTCTGATAGGAATTTTCATTTTTGTGGTGGCGATTTTTGGAACAGACCTGGTGCGAAAAGTGGCTTCGGTATTATCCGTTTGTATCATTGCCGGACTGATTGTTGTGTATGTTCCAAATATTATTGCAAACTTTTCCACAATTACGGATGCAGTACAAAACATGAATGCGGCGCAGTTTCCGCTGAAAGATGCCCTGTATTCAGCTTTTCTGTACGGAACGTTCCAGCTCTCTAACATTGCGGTGTTTGTGCAGCATGCAAAATCATTTGCCAGCCCGGATGATGCCGTGAAAAGCATGGGGATGGGATTTGTGGTCAACTCTCTGATTATGGTCATGGTCGTACTTGGTCTGATGACGGTTTATACCAATCCCGATGTTGCCGGACAAAGTGTGCCGACGCTGTTTATGGTACAAAGCGGAGTCGGGGCATCCTTTATGACGCCGCTGATTTCGATTTTGATTATTCTGGGAGCGGTATCTACAGCGGTTAATATGGTGGCGGCTATGGTAAAGCGAATCTGCGGCGAGACAAAAGAGGCTGCGGCAAAGAACGAAAAAAGAGGGTTTCATACGACCAAAAAGGAGATCATCGCAGCCCTTGTGTGCTGCGTGGTTGATTTTGGAATCGCGCAGTTTGGGCTGCTGACACTGATTCAGAAAGCATACAGCGGCATCGCCTATCTGGCTATTCCGGTCATTCTGGTTCCGTATCTTATCCATATGGTTGCCACAAGATTTGATACAAAAGAAAATACGTAAAAAGGCATATTTTGATGTTGGAATCGTCTTGCCGCTATCCTTGCAGTGATAACAGGTATATCAAGCCATGCAATTGATTCGCTCAATAATATCAGACAATATGGAGTTTTGTAGATGATAAAAATGCTTTTTGTATGCCACGGCAATATTTGCCGCAGCCCGATGGCGGCTTATGTGATGCGGGATATGGTGCGTAAAGCGGGGCTGTCCGACCGGTTTACCATCGACTCGGCGGCGACCAGCCGCGAGGAGATTGGCAATCCGGTCTATCCCCCTGCGCGCCGCAAGTTGGCAGAGCATGGGATTGCCTGTGAAGGACATGCAGCCAGACAGCTGCGCAGCAGCGATTATGACGAATATGATCTGCTGATCGGCATGGATCATGCGAATATCCGAAATATGCAGCGTATGTGCGGCGGCGATCCTGACGGTAAGATCCAGCTGCTGCTGGACTATACTGACCGACCCGGTCAAGAGGTTGCAGACCCTTGGTATACGGGAAATTTTGAGGCGACTTGGCGGGATGTCGAGGATGGCTGCCGGGGACTGCTGCAAATGTGCTGTGAGCAGATGATGTAACAGGATGGACCTGTTGACAAAATCCCCAGATGCTCAGTTTCTATGATATAATAGAAACAAAGGAGGGATGGAGCATGATGGGACGGCAAAGTG